>NZ_SMMD01000435.1 GCF_009711475.1 Fulvivirga aurantia | reverse complement strand
TCTACGGTTTCTCGTGTGGCCAACAGCAAATCCATACAAACCGATTTCGGTATTTTCCCTTTAAAATATTTCTTTTCAGAAGGTATTGCCACCGACTCTGGTGAAGACGTGAGTAGCCGTGAGGTGAAAAATGAATTGCGTAGAGCGATAGACGAAGAGGATAAGAAAAAACCTTTGTCGGATGATAAGCTTGAAAAGATACTTAAAGGCAAAGGCTATAATATCGCGAGAAGAACAGTGGCCAAGTACAGAGAGCAGCTCAACATTCCTGTTGCTCGTCTAAGAAAAGAGATGTAGTGAACAAGAGTCTCGCTAATATCCTTTCTTACCTATTTCATCCATTATTGATGGCTACCTATTTAGTCATCATAATGTTTGTTTTTACCCCTACACTGTTGCAGCCAGTAAGTAGCGAAAATTTTATACCTGTACTTACAGTCATATTTCTACTTACTTTTATGGTGCCTATCATTAGTGTAATGATGCTTAAACTCACAAAAAGTATTTCAAGTATGAAACTTGAGGTGAGGGAAGAGCGCGTCATGCCATTCTTTTTTATAGCGGTTTATTATGGGCTAACTACTTATATGTTTGCTTATAAAATTCGTATGAGTGATGTGCTCGTGGTTTCTTTTGCTGCCATGTCTGTAGTCATATTAGTGGTCGCTTTGGCAAGTATAAAATACAAAATAAGTGCTCATGCCGCTGGAGCCTGGGGTGTTGCAGGTCTACTCATGGCTATGCATTTAAAATTTCCTGGGAGTTACCTCATGTGGCCGCTTGCAGGATGTTTTTTGTTGGCAGGTGCCATCAGCTCAGCGCGTTTGGCTTTAAATAGCCACAGTCCTGGAGAGGTTGCATATGGTGCTTTTGTGGGCTTTGCGATAAGTTTTATTTCAATTTATATTTTTACATAAAATAAAGAATAACCAAAAAGTCATGTTTGAATTTTTGAAATACGAAAATAAGGATGGTGTTGGAACCATTGTTTTGAATAGACCTGAAGTGTATAATGCACTTAACGATGGCATCACCTACGAACTGCAAGACGTTTTTAAGCAAATTGCTAAAGACGATTCAGTTAGGGTAGTAGTACTTACCGGGGAGGGCAAGGCATTTTGTTCAGGTCAGGATCTTAAGGCTTCTTCAGGTCAGGAAAAACGATCTTTTATAGATTCACTACACAAAAGATATAACCCTATTATCAGAGCTATCAGAAAGCTTCCAAAACCGGTAATCTGTAGGCTGAATGGTGTGGCAGCAGGCGCTGGGTGCTCATTGGCCTTAGCTTGTGACTTAATTGTGGCTGCAGAAGAAGCTATGATGACTGAGGTATTTGTAAATATCGGACTGGTACTCGATTCTGGCTCAAGTTATTTTTTACCGCGCCTTGTGGGTAGTGCCAAAGCTTTTGAGTTGAGTACAATGGGTACGCGAATAAAAGGTAAGGAAGCGCTAGAACTAGGCTTGGTAAATAAAGCTGTACCGCTGGCTGAGCTCGATGAGGCAGTGAAAACCTATATCGATTACTACGCTAAGGCGCCTACCAAGGCCATTGGTTTGATGAAGAAAATGCTCAACAAAGCAGGCAACGCTTCTCTTGATGATATGCTGGATTATGAAGCCTACTGCCAAGAGATTGCCGGAAGCTCAAATGATTATAAAGAGGGTGTAAATGCTTTCTTAGAAAAAAGGAAAGCAGAATTTAAAGGAAATTAATCCTCATAAAAATCATAAAAAAGGCCATCCCGATTATCGGGATGGCCTTTTTTACTATGTTTCTGTTTCTTCTTAAAAACCAGTAAAAGATAAGCCGATAGTGATATTGGATGTATCTTCAGTGCCTGTTGGGCTTCTTCCGTCAAATAACTCAGATAGGCTTTGGTAATAGAACACATTAAAGCCCCCAACACCGACACGACCAGTTACACCATATCTAAATCTATTGAGTTCGAAGCTGCTTTTATCCTTTACTTTGATGTTCTCTCCGTCTTGCTCAAACTTCAGTTTGCTGTGTGAGCTAAACCTCATGCCAAACTTAGCACCAATACCTGCCTTGAAACTTCTTTTTCTATCGTCAGGATTAGCGTAGAACCTGAACTCTAGAGGAATGTCAAAGTAATTAGTAATCAACATCGATTTTTTAACATCTACACTGTCCGTGGCAGCAAATGCATCTTGAATTCTCGATACGATCTGACCATTATTATTTTCAAATTGATTGATGGTAGAGTTATCATTATCGAATTTGTATCTGTCGAGACCTACTCCAAATCCTGGTAATACATAAAACTTCGAATTGCCTAGCCTTACATCATAGAAGTAATACATATTCAATGTTCTCGAGCCGATGATAGACATATCCATTGATTCGGGAGCATCTTGAAGTACGTTCCAGCCAAGTTCTATAAGAAAGGTGCCAGGTACATTAGGTCTCCCTTTTCTCTCTCCCATGGTGGTAGTATTGTCTGTAGTAGTCTGTGCATACGATGAGACTGATGATGCAACTGCAGAAAATATAAGTAGTGCTATTGAAAGTTTCTTCATGTTAATAGTAACCTCGGTTTTTCTTTTTTATTGTGAGGCACCAAAGATAAGGTTTTTTAAAAAAGTATCTTTTTTTGAAGAAATTAATTGCTACTTTTGCACCTGCTGAAACGAAAAGCGTTTCAGCTATTGATAATGGCCTCCTAGCTCATCCCGATAGCTATC
>NZ_SMMD01000381.1 GCF_009711475.1 Fulvivirga aurantia | reverse complement strand
CATGATTTTTATTCTGGGCAGGTTAAAAAAAGACTTATAAAAGATGAGTATGGTAATTTTGAAATAGAGTCAATTTTTCCGGCTTACGAGGCTTACAGTGGAATGGGGCTTGCTATCAATAGAGGGAAAAACATGTTAACTCAAGAACGACAGAGAAGTACTACCCTTTATTCAATACCTCAAAATATTCTTCAATATCAAGTATCATTGGAGCCTTCCACTTGTAATAATTGCTTATGGTCCTTAAGAATGGAGGATGGTATGCAAGAAATAATGGTCAATGATCATTTTTTACTTTACCTGGACGATCAACCGTATTTTTTCAAAGTTGAATTTGTGGGAGATAACTCGCTAGGAATTAGATTTGATGGAAAGTTACCATATAGTGTAGAGTATGAAAATGTTGAAATTAAAAAATTAGATAAATCTCTTTTAGCTTCGTCTGTTCAAACCTGGAGTAATCAAATAGAAGAGATTCAAGGTAATTCCAATGTTTACCGCAAACACCGCTCATATTCATACCTCGGAAATAACGTAGATGTATCTCAAGAACCTAATGGGTTATATCCTTACTCATCCTTTGTAGAATTTGATGGCTGGCAACATGGCCAGACACCTTCATCCGATCAATGGCAAAAGAATAGTGAAATCACACTGTATGATGTCAATTCACATGCATTAGAAGCTATGGATGTGAATGGTAATTATGCAGCCACACATATGGACGTTGATTATCATCAGGTGTTTTCGACAGCGGCTAATGCGCAGTATCATGAGTTTGGATATTCTGGTTTTGAAAAAATGAGAAATGATTTCCGTTTCAGTGGTGACATTAAATTGGGAGTCGGAGATGCAGGTTTGCGACAAAAGTCTGATGGATATAAAACCCATACTGGTGAGCATAGTGTGGAAGTAGTGTTAGATGGAGGCACTGCATTATATTATGATTTTCCTGAGGTTGATAGATCCAAAGACTATCGCCTTAGCGTGTGGGTGCATGAAGCCAACAAAAATCAGCTACAACTTTATGCTAAAGATGGCTCAACAATATTTGCTAGTTTCAACGGAGACGATTTGGTGGATGAGAAAAAAGCCGGAGAATGGTACTTAGCCAATTTAGATGTATCTCTTGAAGGAACAACTGGAGATATACAATTCGGGGTGAAATCATCAGGAGGTACAGGCTTAACTGTTGATGACTTCCGCTTTCACCCATTAGACGCTACCATGACGAGTTATGTTTATAATGAGTGGGGAGAACTGAGCCATATTCTGGACGCTAATAATATCTATACCCATTATGAGTATGATGAGATGGGTAGGTTAATAAGAACTCATCGCGAAACCTTTGATCATGAGACTGTACAAACAGGCTTAATTGAGTATAACTATGGCAAGCAAGACATAATTGATGATTTACATGTAATAGTCTCTGCTGTAGATGATGATACATATAAAGCTCAAGTAAACCAGGGGTATGGCCCATTTATCTATACGTGGAAGAAAAACGGGAATTTCCTGGATGAGGTCACTACAAACGCTAAAGAGATAACCATTGACATCCCCGATCAGATATGCGGATTCGAAGTTTCATGTGAGATTCAAGACACGTATGGGAGGAAAAAGGTTGCTACTTATAGAAATTCAGCACCATATTTTTCTGCTTCTGGCAGTATGTCAGGAAATACAGCAAGTGTTTCTTTAAGTGGGGGCAAACCTCCATACCGTCTTACCTATAATTTGACCAATGCTGATGGAAGTACCAAGAGTTTTAATTTTAGAGATATCACTTCAAATAACCATACGAATACGTTTAGTGGTTTGCCATCATGTTACAAAATGAACATTACTGCAAGAGACGCTTGCGGAACTTCAAAGTCTCAGGAAATTCACAATACATTATTTAGATCAGTTGACGCTATTCCTTATGGTACCTGGGAAGGAGGACAAGCAGGAACAACGCTAACATTTGAAGTGGCAGTAAATAGCGGTTGCGAGCCTTATGATTATGAGTGGTCGTATGAGAATACTTCAGGAGTAACGTACGGTATACTATATAATCAGCCATCTGTGGATATCACTTTTGAAAATTGCGGATCCTTCACGGTAAAATGTAAAGTCACTGCCGAAAACGGGAAGTATGACCAGGTCTCTCAGTTTATAACTATTTCTGGTGACGGAAGTGGTG
>NZ_SMMD01000596.1 GCF_009711475.1 Fulvivirga aurantia | reverse complement strand
GAATAGAGGCAAATAGCGCGGGTATAATCACAGCGATTGCATATCCAACAACACGTATAACAGGATTGTATTTGGGGTGGTTCAGGCCTAATGTCTGAAAGGCTGACTTAAATCCATGGAATAAGTGAAACATTAATCCTAGCATGGCAGCAACATATATTGCTACATACCACCATTCTGAGAATGCTGCTGATACCACTGAGTAAAGATCTTTATACTCCTCACCATCATAGTTTACCGTTTCAATTCCACCCCAGTGCATCTCATACCAGAAGTTTCTTAAATGAATAATTAAGAAAATTAAGATGATTGTACCTAAGATACCCATATTTCTAGAGCTCCAGGTGCTGTTGGTGCTACCTTTGGTCATAGCATAATCAACAGGTCTCGATTTTTTATTATGCACTGTTAAAATTATGGCCCATATAATATGGACTAAGAAAGTAGCATATAATAAATATGAGGTAGTTTTAATGATAGGGTTTGTGGTCATAAACTTAGCGTATACATTAAAGGCTTCGCCCCCATCATCGAGGAGTAATTGGAAGTTTCCGGAAAGGTGTACGATAAGAAAAGTGATAAGAAACAAGCCCGTGAGTGCCATTAATACTTTTCGACCCAGGGTGCTAGACATAGCGTTAGTAAACCAGCTCATGTGTATGATTAAAGTTTAGATATGTAACAAACAAACGTTGCCAAAGTTACACGCCAACTAAATAGCAAACAACAAGCAGTTTTATTTCGAAAGATTCTAAATAGGAGAGGAATAAGAGGTGAGGGACTAAAAAATAAGTTCTAAGAGAAATACAGTAAAACCTACAAAGAAAACAGCAGCTGCCAGAAATTCTTCTCGTTTCACGAAATTTCTTGCTGCCATCTTTAGGGTTTTTATCCTGTCTTTGTTCTTCTCCAACTTCATGCTTATAATTATTCAATTAATGTGCCGAAGAGTCATCCCCCTCTAATAACTAAATTTGGGGGATTATGAGATTTAAACTGAGTAATTAAGTCTCAAAATGGGATAAAATACAGATTAGGGAGTGGTGTGTTTTTCTTTCCAATAAAAAAGGGAGGCTTTACAGGCCTCCCTTATATCCAATATTAAGATGGATGTTAATACTTCATTATTCTGCCTTTTTGCAAAGGGTTATTTTTTTGATCTACGATAGTGTATAAGTACATCCCTTGATCAAGTCGATCAAGTGTAACATCTCCATAACTGTTTACCTGCTGAACAGTAGTGCCGTTTACTGACTTTATTTCAATGTTTACAAGATCATTTGAGGCTCTCAATGTAAGCAGCTCAGTTTTAGCCATGAAGTTTTTCTCAATATTATTCATGGCTTCATCAATTGTATTTTCATTGTTAATAAATGAACTCTGCGCATCGTTAGTGGCTCCTTTTCTAGCATTTGTAGATCTACCACTTGCATATTGATTCAATAACCAGGCATATAAGCCAGTTACATCAGGATCAAAAGTGTTTTTCCAGCTTTGTGTTTGATTGCCTGATTCAGCTGCAAAATAAGATACGGTAGTATTACAATTGTCTATTTTATTATAAAAGCTTAATGCATTACTGTAAGTGTTTACCTCATCAGCTGTGCTGTTTGCCAGATAGAGAGCAGCTCCGCTTCCTGCTATGTCACAAGCTAGAGAGTTTGGCATCCAATAACTCACAGCGGCTGCGGCAGCCCATCTGTTGTTGCTATTAGTGTCATCTTTTAATCGATATAATGCATCTTCACCACCTTCGTCAAAACCAGTAAGATATATTCTGCTCGCATCCACAGCATAATTTTCTACCACATAATCGTAGAATCTATCTACAGTTCCTTTCCAAAACCCTGAGCCTTTAGCAATTTGAGGGCTTAGCACGATAAAGCATTCACCATTGACACAAATCTCTTTTCCTTGATTTAGATAATACATGGGACCTTCATTTTTGATGAGATCAAGATTTGAACCACCAGCATTATCTGAATGTAAGTAAATGATAACAGGGTAGCTTTTTGAGTTATCGTAGCCAGCAGGTAAGTATTCGAGATATCCTAAACCATCGCTAGAAGTCTTTTTGTTAATTGTTAGTGGCTCGTTATTACCCCCACCATTACCAACTGTTACCTTCACTCGGTCACTTGACTTACCGCCATCATTATCTGTTACAGTAATCTCTAATTCATATACACCCTCAACAAAGTCTACCATTGTTAATTTTGCTCTGTCTGTATTCCAAAGTGATACACTTGGGCCAGATACCTTTTTCCAGTTGAATTTAGCTATTGAACCATCATTGTCAGATGCTTGGGCTACAATAAACACTGACTGGTCAGACGGACTTACAGTTATATCTGCACCGGCATTTACATTAGGTAGTTGATTGCCGCTGCCGCTACCACCAATTGTTACATTAATTTCATCTGTTGCTTTTCCACCATCATTGTCTACTACTGTGATTTCTAACTTGTATGTTCCTTCTTGATAATCTACCATGGTAAGTTTAGAACGATCTGTATTCCATAGAGAAACTGAAGGACCACTTAGTTTTTTCCAGCTAAATGAACTGATACTGCCGTCATTGTCAGAAGCTTCGGCATTTATGTATATTGGATCATTTGATAAAGGCTTATTGATGTCGTTGCCAGCATTAACTGTTGGGAGCTCGTTATTGCCAGAGCCTGTATTACCAACTGTCACTGTAACTTGGTCAGTAGCCTTACCACCGTCATTATCTTCAACCAATACTTCTATAATGTAAGTACCTTCAACAAAATCAACCATAGTCAATTTAGACCTGTCTGTATTCCAAAGTGAAACGGAAGGTCCGCTAACTTTTTTCCATTTAAATGAGGCTATAGAACCATCAGAATCTGAAGCCTGAGCAACAACGAATACTTGTTGATCAGATACATCAACTGTTAAATCCTCACCAGCGCTTACAGTAGGTAATTCATTTCCAGCAGAATTACCAGAGACAATAACTTGTACCTGATCAGTTGCTTTGGCTCCATCGTTATCTTCTACAGTTACTTCGAATTTATAAGTACCTGTAATGAAATTTACTAATGTAAGCTTTGGTCTGTCGGCATTCCACATTGAAATTGAAGGACCACTTAATTTTTTCCAGCTAAATGACTTTATAGATCCATCACTATCAGAAGCGTCTGCATTTAGGTAGATCACTGGATCGGAAAGATTGGCATTTACATCATTACCAGCGTCAACAGTAGGAGCGTTGTTGCCAGCACCTGCACCAACAATAAGTTGAACCTGGTCTTTTGCTTGAGCACCGAGATTGTCTGTTACTGCTATTTCAAACTTATAGGTTCCTACATTTAAGTTTTGTACAGTTAAGTTTGGACTTTGCGCATTAAGTAAATTTGCTGCCGGCCCACTTAGCTTTTTCCAATTGTAAGTATCGATTGAGCCATCAGGATCTGATGCCTGAGCCATTATAGAAACTGACGGAGTTGTTTCAACAGCATTTAAATCAGCTCCAGCATCAACAATTGGTGATTGGTTGGATGCTGGAGGATCTGCTGGTCCACCGCTATTATCTAACGTGTGTGAAAGAAGCCATTGATAAACGTTGGGGCTATATTCAGAGTTGTCAGTTTTATATACCTTGTTCCAAATCCAATGAGCAGCATTTTCGATTGCCGTAAAAGTGTTTTCCTGAGTATTTGCGGGACTGTCATTAATAGCATTAAACATGCTTAAGCCAGAGTTAAAACCGATTGTATTATCAGCTGTACCATGGAAGCCCCAAACTGGAATATTTCTTTCTGCTATTATATCACCTTTGGAAGTATTACCCCAAGCACATAAAGGAGCTATAGCTGCTAGAGTGTTTAATTCATTCTCAACATCGTAAGCTCTTTCATAGACTCCGTTTCCACCGAGTGAAAGACCTGTTAAATAAATTCTGTTAGGGTCATATCTATAATTTTCAGGACCATCTAAGATGTAATCCCAGAATTCCTTTTGAGCATAACCAGTCCAGTTGCCACCACCGGTTAGTTGAGGGGAGATAACGATAAAACACTCCTCCTTGCCATTTACATTAAAACATAGGCTGCCTTGGTTTTCAACCTCTTTAGGAGGACCATTTTTAGCAGCTTTATACATATCTGCTGGGGAATTACCTCTCTCTCCTGCACCGTGTAAGAATACAAGTAGGGGATACTTTTTATTCGGATTGCTTTCATACCCAGGAGGCAAATGTTCAAGGTAACCTTGAACTTTAAAGAGTTCAACAGTTTTCACCTTGTTATGCTTAAGTGTAGAGTTTTGGGCAAACACAAGTGTTGCTGCCATCATCAACAGGGCTGTGATAGATAATTTCATGAATACTTTAATTAAAACTTTACAAATAGGACTTTGAAATGCACCCTCCTTCACAAAGTGATTCAAAGTCGATCGTGCAAATCTATCCGTAAAGATTAGAAC
>NZ_SMMD01000480.1 GCF_009711475.1 Fulvivirga aurantia | reverse complement strand
TACAAAAAACAATTAACTCAGAACTACTACCAATGCAAAGATATAAGATTTTATGGGCGGATGATGAGATAGATTTATTAAAGCCCCACATCCTCTTTCTAGAGAATAAAGGCTATCATATGACACCTGTAAATAGTGGGTCTGATGCTATTGAAAAATGCGAAAGCGAGCATTTTGATGTGGTTTTTTTAGATGAGAATATGCCTGGTATGTCAGGGCTTGAAACACTCACAAAAATAAAGGGTATGATGCCGAGCTTACCTGTGGTAATGATCACCAAAAGTGAGGAAGAGCAGATCATGGAAGAAGCAATAGGTGCTAAAATTGCCGATTACCTAATCAAACCTCTAAATCCTAGCCAGATATTGTTGTCTGTAAAGAAAATACTGGATAACAGACGCCTTGTTACAGAAAAGACCAACCTCAACTATCAACAGGAGTTTCGCAATATCAGCATGACATTTCAGGAGAATCTTGATTTTCAGGAATGGGTAGAGGTGTATAAAAAGCTGATATTTTGGGAGTTAGAAATAGATGAGACAGAAAACAAGAGCATGTCTGAGGTGCTCACTATGCAAAAGGAAGAGGCAAATAATCGATTTTCTAAGTTTATAACAGAAAGTTACGATAGCTGGCTTAATGATCCTGATGCAGAGAAACCAATGCTTTCGCATCAATTGATGAAGAAAAAGGTTTTTCCAGCCATAGAGAAAGACACATCACTCTTCTTTCTGGTCATAGACAATCTTAGATATGACCAATGGAAAATTATCGAGCCCGCTATTTCTGAGTATTATAATGTAGAAGAAGAAGATACCTACTACTCTATATTACCCACAACCACTGCCTATGCCAGAAACTCTATTTTCTCCGGAATGCTTCCTTCAGAAATGGAAAAAAAGCACTCAGACATTTGGGTTGGAGAAGATGTTGACGAAGGAAAGAATAACTACGAGGATCAGTTTTTAGAAAGACAGATCAGGAGAAATAATCTGGATCTAAGCTTTAGCTACCATAAGATAAAGAAAGCATCAGAAGGCAGACAGTTAGTCGATAACATCAATAATATGATGACCAACGACCTGAATGTGATCGTTTACAATTTTGTAGACATGCTTTCTCACGCCCGAACAGACACGGCCATGATTAGAGAGTTGGCGCCTGACGAATCAGCTTATCGCAGTATCACTAAATCATGGATCGAACACTCACCCTTGCTTGATGCGCTTAAGCTAATTGCAGAAAAAGGGGGTAAAGTAATTATCACCACCGATCATGGGACAATCAGGGTTAAAAAGCCATTTAAGATAATCGGTGACAGAAATACCAATACTAACTTGAGATATAAACAAGGCAAGAACTTAGGCTATGACCGGGGTGATGAGATCATGGAGGTGGCTAAACCTGAGCGATTATTTCTGCCGAAACTAAACGTAAGTACATCTTATGTCTTTGCCACTGAAGATCGCTTTTTTGCATACCCCAATAATTACAACTACTATGTAAACTACTATAAGGACACTTTTCAGCATGGAGGCATCTCTATGGAAGAAATGATTATTCCAATAATTTCACTAAATTCGAAATATGGTAGATAAGGCTCTCTCCCGTCAAGAGTTTAAATGCAATAGTATAGATCAGATTGAAGAGGTGGCCGGGCAGATATTAAAATTTGCTTCCGGGATCAATATTTGGCTTTTTGAAGGAGAAATGGGAGCTGGTAAAACGACTTTGATAAAGGCGATATGTAAGCAGTTGAACGTAGAAGACACTGTCAATAGCCCAACTTTTTCTATTGTAAATGAATATCAAAACAATAGTGGCTCTACGTTTTATCACTTCGATTTTTATCGCATCAAAGAAGAGGAAGAAGCCATTGAGATTGGGGTTTACGAGTATTTTGACTCCGGCAATCTTTGTTTTATCGAATGGCCATCTAAAATAGAAAACTTACTACCAGAAAAAGTCTTAAAAATTGATATTTCCGTTACCGGAAAGGAGCAACGCTCGATAGAAATTTGTCGCTATGAGTAAAAAGGAAACCACAGGTTTTGCACAGCTGGCACAAGAAAGCAGCTTATACCCTCAAGAAAAATTACTTGCAGTTAAAAAGAGTGACCATTCATTTTTTATAGGTATACCCAATGAGATTTCGATGCAGGAAAAACGGATAACGCTAACTCCTGACGCGGTAGCATTGTTGGTCAACAATGGTCATGAAATATGGGTAGAGACTAATGCTGGCAATGGTTCTAAGTTTTCTGATAAAGAATACAGTGATGCCGGTGCCAAGATAGTTTATTCAGCCGAAGAGCTCTACAAGGCCAAAGCCATACTCAAAATCGAGCCTCCTACGATGGAGGAAATCGAAATGATGCAACCGGGGCAGGTTTTGATTTCTGCTATTCAGCTGGGTAATCAGACACCGGAGTATCTCGAAGCACTCAATAAGAAAAAGATTACGGCTCTGGCTTTTGAATTTATCCAGGATAAGGTAGGAGGGATGCCCATCATCCGCGCAATGAGCGAGATAGCGGGAAATACCGTGATGTCGATAGCCTCAGAGTACCTTAACTCCAGTAATGGGGGGCGAGGAATTATTCTTGGCGGAATAACCGGAGTGCCACCATCTCAGGTAGTAATCATAGGTGCAGGTACCGTGGCAGAATATGCAGCGAGAGCTGCAATTGGATTGGGAGCAGAGGTAAAAATATTTGATAACCATATATATAAGCTGAGGAGAATAAAGCATGCCTTAGGTCATCAAATCTATACCTCTACCATAGATACAGTTACGCTGGCCGACTCTCTTGAGCATGCTGATGTAGTGATTGGTGCGTTGAGAGCTGAAAAAGGAAGAAATCGTTATGTAGTAACCGAAGAAATGGTGGCGCAAATGAAAGATGATGCGCTCATCATTGACCTAAGCATTGATCAGGGTGGTTGTGTAGAAACCTCAGAGCTCACCACGCTGAAGAATCCAATTTTCAGAAAGTATGGCGTGATTCATTACTGTGTACCCAACATAGCATCACGAGTGGCTCACACAGCAACTTCTGCATTGAGCAATATATTTACCCCAACCATTTTAAGAGCCGGTGAAGAAGGTGGTA
>NZ_SMMD01000615.1 GCF_009711475.1 Fulvivirga aurantia | reverse complement strand
TACAACATCGGCATCTTCAAGGGAATAATTGACGAAATGCATCATCGACTCCTGCAGCTGATATTGAGGTTTTATGATACCTGGGGTGTCAGAATATACTATCTGAAAATCTTTTCCAGAAATAATACCCATGATTCTATGCCTGGTTGTCTGAGCTTTAGAAGTAATTATTGAAAGCTTTTCTCCTACCATTTGGTTCATCAACGTAGATTTGCCTACATTTGGCTTTCCAATGATGCTTACAAAGCCGGCCTTGTGATTTGAGGTGTCAGTCATTTTTTTAAGAATTATTTTACAAAGGTACTTGATTTTTAAAAATAGTAACTCTACCTTTGTAATCCTTTTGAAAAACGAAGGGAAAAATTGAGAAGCAGGGTTACCCGATAGCCCATAAAAATATATCGCGGGGTGGAGCAGTTGGTAGCTCGTCGGGCTCATAACCCGAAGGTCACAGGTTCGAGTCCTGTCCCCGCTACTAAGGTGAAGGAAGCTGAAATTCAGCTTCCTTTTTTTATGCCCTGTCCCTAATGCATCACTACTTCTAGTGATTATAAATTACCTACATCTAGCGATTGTCTTAAAAGATTGAAAACCTGACCTTTACATAGCCAAAAGATGTTATCCTCAACAGGATATGAAATCAATTTTATTTTATAAAAGATCAGGTTATGGGTAGTGTAAATGACTTCGAAAAAGTATTGATTAGGTTTCAGGAAAGGATAGCTCAAAGCCCTCATGAAAAGCACAGAGTGGTTAGACAATTAATAAAATCAACGAAGTGCCCATATTTGAAACAAAAAATAGAAGAGGTCTATTAAGCCCCTTCTTTCACGCCAAAAGATTTTTCTAATTGTTTTTTGCTTGTACCGTCTGAGATTAGGATGAAATATTCACCTAATTTTAAGATATGATCTGAATCTGGGTTTTTTAGCACCTCATTATTGCTCACCAACCCAATCGCCACGGCATTAAACTTCTCTTTGAGCTTGTAAAATGCGTCTATGTATTTAGAATTTAAGAAAGGATTCGACTCAGTAATTCTATATTGCTGAATGTCCGAATCTGTGTCTGAGACACTTGTGGTGATTAAATCTTCAGTATAGGCGGCTACCTGGGGTTCGAAGATATAACTGGCGACTAATCGAGAGGCTACCACAGATTGAGCGATAACGTAGTGTATTCCTGCATTTTTAAAAGTACCAACCAACTCTGGATTTCGGCAGGTGACTACAATATTTACATTTGGAAAGACCTTTTGGAGGTTTAGAATAAAAACCAGATTGTCTGTGTCTTCTTCGAAGTTGACGTAAACGGCTCTTGATTCTGTAATATTTACCTTATTGAAGGCATCGGTATTTTTATAATCGGCAAATAGGCAGAAGCATCTATCGGTGGGGAAGACATCTTTTATGAGGTCTATATCACTTTTAGAATTAACCACGAAGGCAACTTTGTGTCCTGTGTTTAATATTTGTTCTGCCACCTGATGGCCGAAGTCATTCCAGCCAATAATGATGTAGTGATTTTCGAAATTTGTACCCCAATAGCCACTTTTTTTCTTTTCCATATACCGATTTATTTTGTTTGTGATTTCACCAATTATATATCCTAAAACTCCAATACTCCCCACGATAAGAAGTAGTCCTAATATTTTGCCTGTAGGAGTGACAGGGAAAAAATCTCCATAACCCACCGTAGTTAGTGTAACGATGGCATACCAGAAGGCATCAGAAATATTCTTTATGTTGCTGTCTGGAGAAGATGACTCCAGATAGCCAATAAGGCAAATGACCAGCACATAGAATAAAAATGCAGCTAGAATGTATTTCCATTTCTTCATAATTATGAATGCTTTTTATTCTTTACACTTAAAACTTCTGGTTTGCTTAAACTCATCTGGTCCGTTTCAAAATTAATTTCCAATCCACTATTGTAAAGGCTTTTTTTAAACTCATTGGTTTTGTGTGCATTGCATCCGCTTAATTCGATATAGCTCCATTCGTGCTGAGGAAAAGTATGAATGGCTAAATGCGACTCTGCCAAGAGCCAGATAGCGGTATAGCCCTGAACAGGGAAGAAATGCTCCGAAAAATTCAACACGGTAAACTCGTTCTTAGAAAGAAGCTTGTTGAAAGTTTCTTTTAATAGGTCAGGTGAGATATCGCGTGCCCAAAATCTGAGGTTGTAAATTTCAGGTGATAGTGATTTATAATCTAGTTTTTCTAGCATGGCTCTTTAATAAAGGTCCCAATTTCCGTTTAAATAGTATTTGTAAAGTACCGGATCGTGAATTCGGTTTACTTTAACTGTATCCTTACTCCAGAGGTAAGTGTCTTTACCAAATGAGGTCATCAGCTGCATAGCCTCATTATTAATCCATTTGGTGTCTATTTCAGCAAAATCCAGTTGCTGCAAAATTGCTTTCAGGTCCTTATGGGGCGATTGTTTTTGTCCTAAACTCCAGCCCCACTCGCCCATGGTAATGACTTGATTGTGCATTGGTTGTGTGGTAAACCCTGCCTCTTTCATTGTTTCTACTACACTTAAAAATGCTCTGGTTGCAAAATAGGGGCTGCCTGCCTGGGTTACAATTACACCTTGTGGTCTTAATCTTCTGAAGCAACTTCTGTAAAACTCATAACTATATAGCCTGCCTAATTCTACAGATCTGGGGTCAGGAAGGTCGATGATAATTACATCGTAATAGCTCTCATCATTCTGAATAAGTGAAAAGCCATCGGTGTTGATTATTTCTACTTTTGAATTATTGAGGGCATTGTTGTTAAGTGATGTGAGTATTGGGTGTGTTTGCCCCAAAGTAGTCATGGCCGGATCTAGATCAACGAGCTTAATAGAATCAACAGAGTTGTACTTGAGTATTTCTCTCACCGCACAACCATCGCCACCGCCAAGTACCAATACGTTTTTAGGCCTCGGGTGCAGCTTCATTGCAGGATGCACAAGTGGTTCATGATACATGATTTCATCTCTTGTACACAACTGCTGATTGCCATTAAGATAGAGCCAGTGATCGTCTTTCCACTGTGTGATTACAATGCGCTGATAGGGTGTCTGCTCGCTATATACGACCTTATCCTGGTACTTACTCTGCTCACCAAAAAGAATAATGGGTTTAGCCACAAGTAAACCTGTGATGAGTAAACACATTATAGTTGTACCTGCTGTAAGTATGACTTTTTTATCTTTCTGAACGATAATATCCCAAAGTCCGATTACCAGCATGATTGATACAACCAGGTTGATGAAACCCAGAACAAAAGGGGTGTACATTAAACCAAGTAATGGCAAGCCAATAAAGGCAAAGAACACACCACCGAGCAAACTGCCGTAATAGTCGTTTTCAAGAATAGAAGAAATATTATACCTCAGCTTCTCAAACTTATTGTTCATGCGTATCACAAGTGGCACCTCCATGCCGATCAATAAACCAATACTGATGGCGAGTACATAAATAAGAATACCGTAAGCAGAAGTGTAAGCCGAGGCTGTGTATACAAGCAAAGGAGAAAAAGAGACTAAAAATGACAGTGTAAACTCTATCAATAGAAATTTCTTGAGCAGATCAGTCTGAAAGACTTTACTTATTCTGCTTCCTAGCCCCATAGAGAATAGCATCAATGAGATAATCATTATCCATTGTAAAATAGAATTGCCAAGAAAGTAAGTGGCCAAAGTAGAAAGTATGTACTCAGCTACTACACCAGAAAATCCTGTGGCAAAAATTGCTGCTTTTAGTAAAGTTGATCTCTTAATAGTCATTGTATCTCCACCCGCTTTTTAAGACAGTTCACTGCCTAATCATTCATTCACGAAAAAAAGAATGGTGCCTAAATTATAGACACCAAGTAATTAAAATTGAGCTACCTATGTAGGCAAAGGCCTCTATAGTAGCTGCTCCGATGTTTGGATTTTCCTGGTTTACAATTTCGTCAGTAAGGCTGGCACCAGGCAATAGAATTTTGTCTGTAACCAATCGCATTACTGGTAGTAATATAAGCCCGATAAGTACTTCGAGTCCTGCTTCTGACAGCGTGACACCCCAGCTTTCAAACTCCCCATGCAGTCCAAAACTTATAAGATTGCCAACAGCCACTATTGCGCCTGCAAAACCAACACCCACAGCCACATTGTCTTTCTCAATATGCTCATGTATGTCGTATGGAGTGATGAGGTTATAAACCTTTGCGACTATAATAAGAACTACCTGCCCGAGCGCCCAGAAAACTACTGCCGTAGTAAGGCCGCCAACTAAACTGCTGCTTTCGCCAGTAATGGCACCGAATATAATTAAACCGGATGCAATAGATACAGCGCCTTCGATGATACCCACACCTGCGTTTTGGTCTTCGATGATTTCCTTTCTTACAGAAAACTGATTGAGAAGTAGCTTGTCAGTCAGTACAACTGAAATATTTAGTAAAATTATAGCCAGGCCACCGTAAATGGAGATGTCGATTATATCATTTACCAGCCCTTCTGATGGGCCAATAATAGCACTACCTATGGCGATGAGTAGACCTACGAAATAGCCAACATGTGCAAGGCTAAAAGCTAGATTATCCTTTACCACCAATTCTTCTTTTACATTGATTTTGCTATGAAATAATTGA
>NZ_SMMD01000603.1 GCF_009711475.1 Fulvivirga aurantia | reverse complement strand
CACTCTGAACGAATTTTAAATCTGGCTCATGATCTCCTTTAAAAGGAGTGGGGACAGCAATAAGAAAAACATCTGCTTCATTAGGTGATGTACTCGCTCTTAAGAACCCTCTTTCTACATCATGTCTTACTAACCCATCTAATGCAGGTTCTACAATATGGATATCTCCGTTATTTATGGTATTGACTACACCTTCGTTTACATCTACTCCTTGAACATGAATATCTCTACTTGCAATAAGGGCTGCAGTAGGTAAGCCTATGTAGCCAAGACCCATCATCACTACTTTTATATCTTTTGTCATTTAAAGTGTTTTTACGATCTCTAAAACCTGTTGACTAGTTGTGCCATCCCCATAGGGATTTACTGCATTGGCCATCGATTGATAATATTCAACATCATTTAATAATTTTTCGCACTCAGTCACTATTTTGTTATAGTCAGTACCTACTAGTTTCGCTGTTCCTGCCTCAATGCCTTCCTGCCTTTCTGTAACATCACGCATAACTAATACAGGTTTGCCCAGGGCTGGGGCTTCTTCTTGAATTCCTCCCGAGTCAGTTAAAACAAAATAAGACTTATTCATTAACCAAATAAGGTGTGGATATGACAAAGGTTCAATTAAATTAATATTTGGTAATCCACTTAAAATATTATTGACTGTATTTCTGACGTTGGGGTTAAGGTGTACGGGATAAACGAGCTCTATTTGAGGATAATTTGAGGCTAAATCCCTCATTGCTTTACACATATCTTCAAATGGTTTACCAAAGCTTTCTCTTCGATGACCAGTAACCAAAACAAGTTTTTTATTTAAATCTATTTCTCTAAAAAAGGTTTCATATTCATCTTGTCCTTTTTTCTCGATCAATTCTAAACCTAACAAAAGTGCATCAATAACAGTGTTACCTACATTGTATACATTATTAATTATACCTTCTTTTTTTAAGTTATCAACAGCGCGTGTTGTTGGCGCAAAGTGCATGTTTGCCAGATGGCCAGCTAAAATCCTATTTCCCTCCTCCGGGTAAGGTGACATGATGCTCCCACTCCGTAGTCCAGCTTCAATATGAGAAACTTTCATTTTTTCATAAAAACCTGCGAGTGCCCCTACAAAGGCAGTTGTAGTGTCTCCTTGTACAATAATGTTATCAGGGCTTTCCTTTTCTAGAATCGGCTTTAATCCTAACAATGCTTTAGCGGTAATGTCATAAAGAGTTTGATTTTTCCCCATTAATTGTAAATCGTAATCGGGTGATATATCGAAGAATTGCAAAACTTGATCTAACATTTCTTTATGCTGCCCTGTGACACAGACAACAATATCTTGGCTGGGATCTTTCTGAAATGCCTTTATTAAAGGAGCCATTTTTATGGCCTCCGGTCTCGTTCCGAAAATAAATATGTGCTTCATATACTTGATAGTCCCTATTTTTGAATAAGGTAGCTGCAAAGGTATCAAGATTAGAGTAATTAGTTGTATAACTAAATTACTCTTTAAGTATTAGGTAACAAAGCTATAAGAAACTGAGGTATGAATTAAGCATACTGCTCATCATAATACTCCTGATACTTGCCAGAGGTAACGTTCTTAAGCCATGCCTCATTTTCTAAATACCAGTCAACCGTTTTTTCTAGACCTTCTTCAAATTGTAGTGAGGGTTCCCAGCCTAAGTCTTTATTGATTTTAGTTGCATCAATAGCATACCTCATATCGTGACCTGCTCGATCTTTTACAAATGTAATGAACTTAGCTGAGTCACCATCTTGTCGATTAAGCTTCTTGTCCATTACTTTGCAAAGCAAGTTAACGATGTCAATATTTTTCCATTCGTTGAATCCGCCAACATTATAAGTTTCGCCAACCTTACCTTTATGGAAGATATCATCAATAGCTCTTGCATGATCAACCACATATAGCCAATCCCTTATATTCTCACCCTTACCATACACCGGTAAAGGTTTATTATTCTTGATATTATTAATCATCAAGGGCAATAGTTTCTCAGGAAACTGGTTTGGGCCATAATTATTCGAGCAATTAGATACCTTTATATTCAGGCCGTAGGTGTTGGCATAAGCTCTTACAAAATGATCTGAGCTAGCCTTGGATGCTGAGTATGGACTTTGAGGATCGTATGATGTAGTTTCTAAGAAAAACCCCGTTTCACCTAACGAGCCATATACTTCATCAGTAGAGACATGATAAAAAATGTGTTGATCGTAGGCATCTTTCCAGGCGGCAACCGCAGCATTCAATAGATTTACAGTGCCAATTACATTAGTTCTAACAAAGCTGAGTGGATCACTGATAGATCGGTCTACGTGTGACTCAGCGGCCAAGTGTATGATGTCGGTAATAGATTCTTTTTGCATAAGCTCATTAATAAACTGAGCATCACATATATCCCCTTTAACAAATTTATAGTTTTTGGATCCCTCTATGTCGGAAAGATTTTCCAGGTTGCCTGCGTAAGTAAGAGCGTCTAAGTTAATGATGTTGTAATTAGGGTAGTTGTTGATAAATAACCTGACTACATGCGAACCGATAAATCCAGCTCCACCTGTTATTAATATATTTTTCATATCTCTTCTTTTGCTATTTTAATCAAATATTGACCGTAATTACTCTTTTTAAGCGGTTCGGCAAGCTTCTCGAGTTGGTCTTTATTAATATATTTTTTTCTAAAAGCTATTTCTTCCAGGCATGCAATTTTGAGGCCTTGTCTCTCTTCAATAGATGCCACGAAGTTTGAAGCTTGCAATAATGATTGATGCGTACCTGTGTCCAGCCAAGCCATTCCTCGGCCTAAAAGTTCAACATTTAATGAACCTTCATCTAAGTACAATTTATTAAGATCTGTTATTTCCAGTTCACCTCTTGGTGAAGGCTTGATGGTCTTTGCCTTTTCGACTACTGAGTTGTCGTAGAAGTAAAGACCGGTTACGGCATAATTACTTTTAGGATTTTCAGGCTTTTCTTCGATAGAAAGTACTTTACCTGATTTGTCAAACTCGGCTACACCATATCTTTGTGGATCGTTTACGTAATAACCAAATACAGTAGCACCAGACTCTAATTTTGATGCGGCTTGTAAAGTCTTTGAAAAATTGTAACCATAAAAAATATTGTCGCCTAAAATGAGAGCAACATTATCTTTTCCTATGAAATCTTCACCGATAATGAATGCCTGAGCCAAACCATCTGGTGAAGGCTGTATTTCGTATGAAATTTTAATACCTAATTGTTGGCCATCACCTAATAGATTTTCAAAACCACCAATGTCTTCTGGTGTTGAAATAATTAAAATATCTTTAATATCTGCCATCATAAGAACCGATAATGGGTAATAAATCATCGGTTTATCATATATAGGCATTATCTGTTTAGATACAGATTTTGTAAGGGGATATAGACGAGTTCCGGACCCTCCGGCTAAGATTATTCCTTTCATTGAGATTCTATTTTAAATTTTAGTAGAATTATGAAGATTTAGACTTTTAAAGTTTTTTGCCACCTCCATGCGTCTTTAAGAGATTCTTCAAGAGAAAGTTCAGCTTTCCAACCTAAAACTTTTTCGGCATAACTAGCATCAGCATAAACTTTTTCGACATCTCCAGGTCTCCTGTCACCCATTTGATAGTTGAGTTTTACCTCATTTACTTTTTCAAAGGTGTCTACAACCTCTTTTACACTGCTTCCTTCACCCGTTCCAATATTAATGGCATCATACAAGCTACCTTCTTTTTTGAGCAGATAATCTAAAGCTTTAACATGGGCTTTAGCTAGATCTACCACATGTATATAGTCTCTAATACAGGTTCCGTCTTTAGTATCATAATCAGACCCAAATACTGTGAGCTTTTCTCTAATGCCTGCAGCTGTTTGAGTTATAAATGGTACTAGATTGTTGGGAACTCCCAGCGGTAACTCTCCGATTTTTGCTGAAGGATGAGCGCCTATTGGGTTGAAGTATCTTAAAGACAGTGCTTTTAGTTTTTTACCAGCGTCAATAAAGTCGGTTATTATATTTTCACAAATTTGCTTTGTCCGTCCGTAAGGTGATTCAGCAGGTTTTACTGGAGAGGTTTCGGTAACTGGTAATTGATCTGGCTGACCATAGACAGTACAAGAAGAGGAAAATACCAGATTTTCACATTTGAGCTCTTCCATCACCTTTAAAATGGAGGAAGTACTGTTCAGGTTATTGGTGTAATACTTTAATGGGTCTTTAGATGACTCTCCGACAGCTTTGTAGGCTGCAAAATGAATGACACCATCAATTTTAGTTTTAGAAAGTTTCTCTAATAGAAGTCTTTCATCAGCACAATCCCCTTCAATTAACTCTACTGATTTACCTGCCAACTCCTCTATTCGATCAATTACAAATTTTTCGGAGTTGCTGAAGTTGTCTACAATAATCGCGTGATAACCAGCTTTGATCAGCTCTACACATGTGTGAGAACCTATATACCCGGCTCCTCCCGTTACTAATATATTCTTACTCATTATTAAAGTCTATCTGTAATTTGAGATTTATC
>NZ_SMMD01000420.1 GCF_009711475.1 Fulvivirga aurantia | reverse complement strand
TGCAAAAAGATTATGGTAAAATATATCAATCTGATATTCCAAAAGAGAATTTAGTAATAGCCAAAGAGTTTGAAGATATCGATGTGAAGGTTCTTATCCAGGATCTCAATATGGAAAACTGGCAAGGTGAAGTGAAACTAAATTATATGAATTTTAAACTTTTACTTCGATTTAAGTAGTTAGGCGAGCCAGTGTTTTTGTATAACCTCGAGCATTTCAGTGTGAACAGGTCCTGCGGCTAAGATTTCACGGCCGAAAATATAATCAGGGCCACACTTAAAATCCGTCACATTACCACCTGCACGTTCTACGATAAAAGCACCTGCTGCCACGTCCCAGGCGTTTAGATTGTATTCAAAAAAGCCTTCAAACCTGCCACAGGCTACATAAGCGAGGTCAACTGCAGCACTTCCCATTCGTCTTAGGCCATGGGTTTGTTGCATAAAATCATTGAGTATCGACAAATATTTCGACATTTGCTCAAAATCATAATAAGGGAAACCAGTGGCTAATAAACTACCGCTTAACTTAGGTACTTTGGAGACACTAATGACCTGATCATTTAAATATGCGTTTTCACCTTCTATAGCGTAAAAGCATTCGTCTTTATTGATTTCATAAACGATGCCTAAAACTATTTTATCTTCGGCCATGAGGGCCAGGCTAATAGCATATATTGGCAGACCATGCGTAAAGTTGGTCGTACCATCTAACGGATCGATGATCCAGTTGTAAGTGTCGCCAGTCTTGTCAGAAGTGCCTTCTTCTGCGATAAACCCAGCTTCAGGTAAAATTTCCGAGCAACCGGCTACGAGTTGCTTTTCGGCCTCTTTGTCCACATAAGATACCAGATCATTAAAACCTTTAAGCTCAATATCTGATTTGGTAAAGTTGTCGCTTTCTTTTCTGATGAAATCTCCAACCTCTATTACTAATGATTTGGTACGTTCAAGTGTCTTACTAAGATCAATCATTTAACTTCTTTTTTTACGAAAGCATAAAGTATAATAAGTACAGCTACCCAGGCAGAGGTACGTCCGAACACTTCCCCTGTTCGATCATAGTGACCAACCTCTATCAGATAACCACTATAAGACTTTTGAACAAGCTCAGAAGTAATAGGCGGCACATCAAAAGTGATAAAGTACGATATAATGATTGGTAAAGCTATGCCGATGATACAGTAGCTTAGCGTGAGCCATCTAAACCTACCTTCTAATATTCCGCCATCTTTGAATAGAGAAAGGTACAGTAATATATTGCCTATGAGTATCCAACAGCTCACACCGGTAAGTCCGCTTGAGGCACTCCATGGAATGAAAGGTGTTACTTCCAAGGCATTGCCTAGAAGAACATGAGCAAACTCTGGATTTAAGCTTATCGCCACATACTCAAGTGCCAACCAATAAATAACGAGGGTTAGCAATCCTATTTTATTCTTTGAATAGCGATTAGTGAATGTATAGATCACCGTGCTTAGCCATACTAATACAGAAAAACTCAGTGCAAGCCACAGGTTTAACTGGCTTAATAGCGCCCAAATACCAAAACTCACAACCAGAGCGATAAGCACTAATACATCTGCATGCTTAAATTTGAGTGGATGTTCTATTTGTAACAGTGCAAATAAAGGTGCAAGGCTCAAAAATATCGCGAGAGGAAAAAGTGTCTGGCCAATAACAAATAGCAAGACTGAGGATACTAATAAGATGAGGTTATTTCTTTCCATCTACCACGATTACAATTTCTCCCTTAACTGTGCCTTGCTCAAAATGCGTTTTGATCTCCTGAAGGGTTCCGTTTTTGGTTTCTTCATGCAATTTGGTGAGCTCTCTTGATACAGAGGCTTGCCTATCTTCTCCCATATACTCTATTAGCTGGCCGAGTGCTTTCACCAATCGATGAGGCGATTCATAAAGAACGATTGTACGCTCTTCTTCGGCCAGTGCTTTAAGCCGGGTTTGCCTACCTTTTTTGTGTGGTAAGAAGCCTTCGAAAACAAATTTATCTGAAGGAAGACCAGATTTTACTAAGGCTGGTATAAAAGCGGTTGGTCCTGGTAAACATTCAAGTTTAATATTATTTGCCAGACATTCTCTCACCAATAAAAATCCAGGATCTGAGATCGAGGGCGTACCGGCATCTGAAATAAGCGCCATGGTGCTCCCTTCTTTAAATTGAGTGATGAGTGCGTCTACCGTCTTGTGCTCATTGAAAATATGATAGCTTCTAAGCGGTTTATTAATCTCATAATGTTTGAGCAGCTTTCCCGAGGTGCGTGTATCTTCTGCCAAGATCACATCGACCTGTTTAAGTATATTCAGTGAGCGAAGAGTAATATCCTCCAGGTTGCCAATTGGGGTAGGCACCAAATATAATTGAGTTTTTTCAGTCAAGGCTTTTAGGCTAGTTTATCTATTTCTTCTGCTAGCTTTTTGTCCTTATCGGTTACGATATCACCAGCATCGTGAGTGTTTAGTTCAAATGAAACCGTGTTATAAACGTTTGACCAATTAGGGTGGTGATTCATTTTTTCAGCTACGATGGCCACTTTTGTCAT
>NZ_SMMD01000699.1 GCF_009711475.1 Fulvivirga aurantia | reverse complement strand
TTGAGATTTCCTGCTGTTCAGGATTATATCACAACCAAGGCGGTTAATTTCTACCAGCAAAAAGTAAACACCGAAGCAGCTGTAGACCGATTGTTTGTTGACTTCCCCAGTAACATAACTGTCGAGGGGCTATATCTTGAAGATCAACAACAAGATACCCTGGTATATTGTAAATATTTATCAGTGCAAACAGATCTCTGGGCGCTTTTAGATAATACATTGCGATTAAGCGAGATAGAAATAGATGGCTTGGTTGGTAACATACACAGAGGCAAATCCAGTGATGAATTTAACTTTCAGTACATCGCAGACGCGTTTAGCTCTCAGCAAAGCACCTCAGATTCTTCCGCTGCCTTCGATTTCTCAATAGGAGATATAAGCCTTAAAAACACCCAGGCTACCTATTTTGACAAGCTCACTGGAGTCGATTTTGAAGGCAGTGTAGGGGAGTTGATCACCAACTTTTCGCTGTTTGACATAAACGCTCCGGCTATAAATATAGACTATGTAGCGCTCAATCAAACCTCTGCACGCCTAAGGCTATTTCCAGCAGAAGAGCAGCCTGCCTCTAAAGCTCAATCTTCTTCAGACACTACTAGTGCCCAAACTAGCCCATTTAAGCTGTCAGGGGATGAGTTGAAAGTAAATGACGTGCGTTTCATTTTTGAAGATGAGGCCTCAAATATGAAAATTGACCATGACCTCGGGCAAATAGCCATTATGGTTGATTCACTCGATATAAACAACAATGTATACACGGCTAAGCAAATAAGTATAGCCAATAGCTTCGTGGCGATCGACCAGTATTCGACAAACGATTCATCCATCAACAGTGCTACCGCTTCTGAGTCAGAAACTATCAAGTTATTAGCCGGTACTCAGAAGGCTTCGATTAAAAATATAGGATTCAGATATTACGATCATAATCTGCCAACTGTAAAAAATGGGTTTGACCCAGGTCACCTGTGGATACAAAAACTGACCACAGAGATGAAAGACACCTACTTTGAGAGCGGAGATGTGTATGGAGATATTTCTCAGCTGTCTGTAAATGAGAAAGGTGGTTTACGTATTGATCAGTTAGAAGGAAAATGGTCTTACAAGTCGCAGGAGGCTTATCTAAAATCACTAAAACTCGTGACGGCCAGAACTGACATTTCTGGAGATATCAACCTGACTTACCCTTCAATAGAATCCTTGACTAAGGAGCCAGAAAGCATACGATTTAAAGCTGACATCAATGAATCTGTGATAGACATGAGGGATGTGTTCTATTTTCAGCCAGCCTTAGAAAAGCAAATGGCACTTGTTAAACCTAATTATAGATTTAGCATAAAGCTAAACACAGAAGGACAGCTCAATGATTTTGTGTTGAATGATTTAAGGTTTGATGCCCTTAATAATACTCACCTTGTGGCCAATGGAAGTGCTAAAGGTCTACCTGATATCAATGCAGCTTCTTTTGATTTAAATGTGAAAGAATTACAAACCACAAGAAAAGATGTGGAAAAGGTTTTGGCAGATACACTATTGCCAGCTAACCTGACTTTGCCTCAGCAGGTAAGCAGTTCGTTCAAGGTAAAGGGAAAGGCTTCCGACTTTGATTTAGACCTAAATTTAAAGTCAACCATGGGTAATCTGGATTTTGCCGGAGCTATGGCTTTGCAAGAAGACTCCGTTTATAGCTATTATGGTGATATTCAAATTAGTGAGTTGAACCTTGGGCAGTTAATTCAAAACCCGGAATTGGGCATGGTTTCACTCAAAACCACTGTTGATGGTCGTGGCTTTACGATTGAAGAGCTAAACACGACAGTGGAGGGTGTAGTAACGAGTATTGCCTATAAGAATTATGACTATAAGAAAATCCAAATCGATGGTACTATCAAAAATCAGCAATTTGATGGGAAGGTATCTTTCGATGACCCAAACCTTATTTTTGATTTCAATGGTCTTGTAAATCTCAATGATAGTGTGCCTGAATACCGTTTCGACTTAGACTTACAACGTGCTGATTTTCAAGCTCTAAATCTGAGCAGAGAAGAGCTTAAAGCGAGAGCACTGGCAAAAGCCCGACTTACTGCTGAGTCTTTAGAATCTCTCAATGGTACGTTAGATATCGAGGATGTAACACTTTCAAAAGAAGGTAAAATCTACCAGATAGATACGCTTGCTTTGATGGCTACAACCAGTGACTCAATTACTGACATTAAACTTAGGTCAGGTATAGTGGATGCTGATTTTAAAGGCAATTTTGAGTTAGAGACATTGCCATCAGTTTTACAAAATCATTTCAACAGATATTTTGCCAAAGACACACTTGGGAGTGACCCTTTAAAGCCTCAGGACTTCACCTTCAATGTCGATTTTAAGGATCCCGACTTTGTTCACGAGGTATTGGTGCCGGGCTTAACGGAGTTTGTGCCGGGCACAATTCAAGGTAAATATAACAGTGCCGAATGGATGGTTGACATAGATATAACCATTAATGAAATGATGTATCAAGGCACTAAAGTTGACTCTTTGGGTGTGAAGGTGAGTTCTGATAAGACCAGCTTTAATTTTGATACAAAAGTCGCTACTATAACCACTGCTGGCTACAGCGTAAATAACCTATTGCTCTCAGGTGTTATCGAAGACAGTTTTGTTAAAACCGATCTAAAAATTCTCAATAACAAAGGAGAGGACAGGTACCACTTTGGAGGAAAGCTAAACCTGGAAGAAGACCATTATGTGTTTGAGTTTTTGCCAGGGGAATTTCTCTTGAATTATGAAAAATGGCAGGTAAATGCAAACAACCAAATAGCAGTCTTAGACAACGGTGTGTGGATTGAAGACCTGATCGTTCAAAAAGGCAATCAAAAAATCGCAATTCAATCATCAGTACAGGATGACCAGGACAGTGTAATCGATGCACGCTTCAATAATTTTGATTTAAGCTTTTTAGGCAAATTTAGAGAAACAGAAAAGTACATTTTAGGTGGTGTTCTTGATGGTAATTTCAGCTCCAGACTGGCCAAAGGAATCAAGGCCGATGTAGGAATTTCTAATTTTAGTTACCTGGGAGATACACTAGGAAATGTTGATTTGAAAGCCCAAAACATCAACAATAAAACCGAGCTAAACCTCAAGGTAAATAGCAATAGAAACGAGCTTTTAGTTAAGGGCAGTGTAGTACAGAATAAAACGACAGATCTCGACCTACAAGCTAAAATAACCAGGCTCGATGTGGCTACTGTGCAGGCATATGCCGCAGGTCAGGTAAGTGAGTTAGAAGGCGATCTTACAGGAAATTTTACGGTAACAGGTACAGTTGAAAATCCTGATATCAAAGGTGAAATTGCATTTGATAATGTGGCCTTTCTCATCGATTACCTGGGAGCAAAATTTAATATTGATAATCAAAAGGCAGTTTTTACCAAGACGGGTATTTCGTTTGACGACTTTACTGTAGTAGATGCCAACAAAAATAAGCTCACACTAGACGGCACGATCAAATCTGATAATTATAAGGATTATGCATTTGATCTTAAACTGAATGCCAATCAATTTCAATTACTAAATACAGAAAAACAAGGTGATCGATTAGTCTATGGTAAACTCAAGCTCAATAGCTCAGCAGATATTACAGGAACCTTGAAAAACCCAAAAGTGAGGGTTGATGTGAGTGTAGCAGATAATAGTAATGTGACTTATGTAATACCAGAATCACAGATCGAGGTGCAAAATAGAAAAGGCGTGGTTGAGTTTTTTGATGCAGACCTTGAAAATGATGACTTTTTCGGTCAGCGAGAAGAAGATCCATCAGATACGCTCGATGTTTGGATAGCTGGTTTGGACCTTCGTGCTGATATTGATGTCTCAAGCTCTAGCACTTTGGGCATTGTGATAGACCCTATTACACAGGATAAGCTCACGGTTTCAGGTGATGCTGATCTCGCTTTGAATATGAGACCTTCGGGAGAGATGACTCTCACCGGTCGGTATGAAGTGGAGGATGGCTCTTATGATCTTAATTTTTATGGTATTGCCAAGCGTAAATTTGATATACAATCAGGCAGCTTTTTGCTATGGACTGGTGATCCTCTAAATGCCAGGATGGATGTCACCGCTTCCTATTCTGTTCGGGCTTCTCCCGTGGAAGCTGATGATCCACGAAAAGTGCCATTTACAGTATTCCTGGATTTACAAGGTGAGTTGCTTTCCCCTGATATAGGGTTTAGGCTATCATTAGAAGATCCCGGATCGGCATCTCCTCAAACTCAGACATGGGTAAGTAGTATCAATCAGCAAGAGTCTGAGCTCAACAAACAGGTATTCTCATTGTTGATTTTTAAAAGCTTTATGTCTTCAGGCACAGCTGGAAATGGCAACATTGCCCAGTCAACAGCTCGTAATAGTGTGAGTAGAATTTTGAGCAACCAGCTCAACCGCTTAGGTAGCAAAATACAAGGTGTTGAGCTTTCTTTTGACTTGCAATCGTATCAGGACTATGATGAAAGTGGCTCAACCGGTCGTACGGAGCTTGAGTTGGGGCTATCAAAGCAGTTTTTTGATGATCGTGTGGTTGTCAAGGTTGCAGGTAATTTTGACCTGGAGGGTAAGCAGGCACAGCAACAAAGCGCCTCTGATTTTGCAGGAGATATAAGAATTGAATACAAACTCACAGAAGATGGTCGGTTTAGACTAGTCGGTTTTAGAGAAAACGAATTCGATAATTTGCTACAAGGAGAAATTTCTAAAACAGGCGCAGGCGTAATTTTCGTGAGAGACTACAATGCCTTTAAAGAACTATTTAAAAGTAAAGAAGAGAAAAGTCAGCAAAGCGATGATGAAGAGTAGTTTAAGCACCATTTGTTTATTGCTTACCGTTTTGATGATGGGATGTACGGCTACAAGCTATCTGGCTGAAGATGAGAAATACTACAGCGGGGCAACTGTGGTATATAAAAAGAAAAAGCATCTGGAAAATGCTGGTGAGGTTACTACTGAAGTAAATCGCTTGCTTTTACCTGAGCCGAACAGTAAACTTCTAGGTTCGAGACCCAGGGTTTGGTTTTACGAAATTGCAGGGGATGTAAAGAAAGACAAAGGCTTTAAACATTGGCTAAAAACTAAACTAGGGAGAAAGCCAGTACTTCTTGAAGATCTGGATGCCGAGCGGGTAAGAAATCAGATAGAATCTACTTTAAGAAATAATGGCTTTTTTGGGGCCTCTGTTGACTATGACATTAAGAAAAGGTCCAACTCTGGCAGGGTGATCTACAACGCTCAAATCAGTAGCCCTTTTCATTATGATACTATTATAAATCAGGTTAGCGATTCTATCCTAAAGCAAAACATAATAACCACCGATGAAGAATCGATTTTAGGGGTCGGCAAGCGTTATGATCTTGATAAGTTAAAGACAGAAAGAGCGCGTATTGAGAAGTCGCTTAAAGACAGAGGATTTTACCATTTTGATGATCAATACCTGCTTTTTAGAGCCGATAGTACCATTGGTGATAAGCAGATTAAAATGTTGCTTACACTAAAGGAAACAACACCTGATAATGCCAGGCAGGTATATAAGATTAGTGAGGTAAATATGTATGCCGACTATGCCTTTAAATCGCAGGAAAAATCTAAAGGAGATACAACTCAGGTCAAAAACCTCAATTATATACACTCTACTGACGAGTTCAGGCCTGAGATTATTGCAGATCAGGTAACTATTAGGCCGGGCAATATTTATAGAAAAGAAGATGAGCTAATTACACTAAACAGGCTAATACAGCTCGATGTGTTTAAATATGTAAATGTCGATTATGAGGAAATTGGTGACAATGAGTTGCGCTCCAATATTTATATGTCTTCCTATAAGAAAAAATCTATACGATTAGAACTACAGGCAG
>NZ_SMMD01000304.1 GCF_009711475.1 Fulvivirga aurantia | reverse complement strand
CACCAATAGTGATGCCTATTCAGTAGAAAAACCATCCGATTCCTCATTTAATCCATCGGAAGATATTCCATTCGACCCTCGTATACTTGAGTTATCACTATTGGACTATGCTCAAGTTCTCGATTTATTTCTTCGGTCTGCAATACAAGAGCCTCTATTTGATGGGAGAAATTTAGATGAGTTAGACTCTCTTAAAGACTTTTTTCCAGTAGTTACCAATCAATCAATTAAAGAAAAGAATTTCCCCATAGATATTAGCGAATTCTTGAGAGCAAAAGACATTTCCTACTGGTTAGCATCCGAAGGAATTTCAAAAGGGTTAGAGACGGTTTATATAGAATTCAAAAAGGACTTTCAGGATTCAGAATACACTGAACAGTTAGAAGAACAATACAATGAATGGCTTAGGATTGGGAAAGGACAACCTGCACCTGAAATCACTGGATTAACTCTCAATAATGATACTATTTCTTTGAGCGACCTCAAGGGAAAAGTGGTTTACATTGATGTCTGGGCAACATGGTGTTCCCCTTGCGTCAAGGAATTTCCATATTATCAAGTACTCGAAAAAAAACTGGGAGAACAAGACGACATAGAATTCTTATTTGTATCAGTTGACCAACAGGCTGAAAACTGGGTATCGTTTTTAAGTGAAAGAGATATTCCTAAAGGAATTCATATAAGAGAAGGAATCGGATTTGGTATTCCATCAGTTCAAGAGTCATATAACATGTGGGGAGTACCAAGATATATTCTAATAAACCGAAAAGGGGAAATTGTAGATTCAAAAGCCCCTAGACCTTCATCGGGTAGATTATCTGAACTTATAAAAGCCTTATGAATAAAGTACGGAAAGTAACAGACACTAAAATGAATATGCAAACTGAGCCATCTGAAAAGACATTGCGAAACGGAAACTGCTCTACTTCTAGTAATTGGAGCGCATACTCATTTTAGTTGAGCGTTATCTGTAACACTTGCAACTCGTGAGATCAATAATTCTAATCATATTCTACATCAGCTTCAACCAAACTTACTGCCAGATGGTATCAGAAGAACAACTTGAACAAATTGGGTTAACAACAAATGAAGTGAGCAAACAAGCTCGAACGTTACTAACACAAGACTTTTATTGGAATCCAATTGATGATTTTTCACCATTTGGTAATGATGATGGATCTGACGCCTTCCACTATTTCCGCGAATGGCGTATTAAAAACAAATCATCTAGTCCGGTGACATTTCTTAATCAACTTTTAAAAGAATGGGCTTATCCAAAATTCGATTTAACAACGCTGAATGAAACTGAAATAGCAAAATACCTCGAAACTAAAGGTGGTGAAATTTCTTCTGATCAAATTTCAACGATGAGAGAACATTTTAAGCAAATGTCAGAACAAGCTGGAAAAGAATTTAAGGAGGAGGAATTCCAACAAATTATGTCTATGTCCTCTGAAAACATGGGAGGAACCTACTTATACAGTCAAGATAATGCTGTAATTGCAGTTGGTTTTGGTCAATTCGTGCTTGAAGGAAAAATTGACAATGATATTGCTGAGCTGGTTAAAACAGCGATTCAACGAGAACTTTTGCCAATCCTAATAACTCGATTTGACGAAAAACTTCAAGAAGAACGGAAGGAACGGTT
>NZ_SMMD01000836.1 GCF_009711475.1 Fulvivirga aurantia | reverse complement strand
GGTTATGGCTGTGTTGGTCAAGGATTTGTACAGCTTCTCAAAGATAACCCATCAGTTGATGCAGAGATATCGAAGGTTTGTGTAAAGCATAAGAATAAAGCCCGACCCGGCCTTACCGGTGAGGTAGTATACGAGCCTGACTTAATTTTAGACGATGCTGAAATCTCAATTATTGTAGAACTGATAGATGATGCTCAAGCTGCTTTTGAGATAGTCGCCAAAGCAATCAGGCAAGGCAAAAAAGTGATCTCTGCCAATAAAAAAATGATTGCTGAAAACTTAGAGGTTTTGGAAGAATTGCAAAAAGAGTTTGATGGCAGAATTCTTTACGAAGGAGCAGTTTGCGGTAGTATTCCTATAATAGGTAGTTTGCGCAACTATTACAGATATAGCAATATCATTTCAATTAATGGAATATTTAATGGCTCTACCAATTATATCCTCACAAAAGTAATTGACGAAAAACTCAGCTATGAAGAGGCTTTGCAACAAGCCAAAGAAAATGGTTTTGCAGAAAGTGACCCCTCGCTTGATGTAGGTGGTTATGACCCTTCGTTTAAGCTGAGTATCCTAATACGCCATTGCTTTGATACCATAATTGATCCTGATGATATTTTGAGAATAGGTATTGAACAAATATCTAAGGCTGATGTAAAATTCGCTGAAGAGAATAGCCTTAAAATAAAACTGATTGCTCACGCTGAAATTAGCAATGGATTGATACGCGCCAGGGTCACTCCTCAATTTGTTGATTCGAGCAGTCAATATGCTTCCGTAGAGGCTGAATATAATGCCGTGGAAGTTTCTAGCGAGGCTTACGGGCAGCAGTTATTGGTAGGCAAAGGCGCTGGTAAGTTACCCACAGGGCTAGCTGTTCTTTCCGATGTAGCAGCCTCTCTCAATTCTAGTTTTAAGCTTGAGGAGAAGCGCAAGGCACAAGTTGACAAAACTCAATTTATAGAAGTATATGTTGGCTATGACTCTACAATTAAAATCGACTGGTCATATTTCTCTTCGTTAAAAGAAAAATACATAGGCCATAATTACTCTCACACGATCGGGCTTATTAACGTAAAAGAGCTTTCTAAATTTGCTTATAAATATCCCGAGGCGAGTATTATATTGACTTCGGGACAGGAAAAGGAAAATGGATTATCAAGGCTGACTTACAACAATACAACCGTAACTACTCAGGTTGGTATAACTTGATTTTACCATCAACCTCAGAGCTTACGATAAGTAGGCTGCGGGAATTAGGGCTCTGCGCTTTATTTATAAAGAGCACCCCTTCTGGCCCAATTCCGGTTTCCAATACCTGGAGAAATTTTGGTGACTTTGGTGTAGTCAGGTCATATGAGATAATTGCGTTTGCTCTTTCTAAAGCGACAAAGGCAATTGGCGTTTCACCTACTTTACCCACAACCACTCCCTCAGGTTCAATGCCTTTATCATCACTACGGTCATCGTCATACAAATCAGAATTAGCTATGATATCTGTATCAATCTGGTTATGACTGTCAGCTATCAACTCACCCGTTTCTGCATTCCAAATACTAAATGACCTGGTTCCGTAAGTATAAAGCTCATCAAAATCTCCATCCCCATCGGTATCGCCCATGGTTGTGGTTACAAACAATCTCCCCAAAGAGTCGCAAAGTCGAATATGACTGCTCTGCGGAAATGCCGCAGAATCAAGTGTTAATTCACTCACCCGGGCACTTTCGCTGTAGCTTGGTAAATATCTGGAGTCGCCTTCATTGGCGGTAATAAGATAAGTTGTGTCGTTTATAGAAAATGAAGCAATAGCATCCGGTTGATACATACCGAATATCGGCCAATTTTTGATGTTTATCTCATCATTATCACAAACATCTATGGCATTGCCCTCTGCCTGATAATCTTTAAAGCCTAAAGGAAAAATATCTATTACAGACCTTTTGTCGATATCTACTTTGGCAATACCATTGTTTTCCTGCAGCGTGACCCATGCGTATCTGCTGTCTTGAGAAATTGTAAGGTACTCAGGCTCTATATCTTGAGAAAACCCAGCCTCAGGGCCGTAAATTCTAAAACCGGATGCGGTCAATTTTTCTAAATCGCCTTCTCGCTCATCAAAATTAATAGTCTCCACGTTATAGTTCTTTACATCGATGATGGACACAGAACCTTCCGGGTCATTAGCGTAAGTAGGGTCTGGCTCTCCTTCATTAGCAGTAAGAATGTATTTACCATTCGGTGAAAAAGCGACCATATCAGGCATGGCGCCCACGGTGATCTCTGCTTCTCTTTCAAAGTCAGTGGTTCTAAAAACAAACACTTTTCCCTCATCCTGCAGGTCAGTTGCTGATACTGCCACGGCCAATTTTTTGTCAATTACCGCAACGCTGTTTATGGTGAGTGGTTCGTCAGGCCATGGCTTTAAAAGTATATGACCTACAGCCTCTGGGTTGTCAGGATCAGACAGATCGATGATATCTACCCGGTTGCCTTTAGCATTGTTAGACACAAAAAGGCGTTGTGTTTCTACATCGTAAGCCGATATCTCTGCGGCCAACATGCCGCCCTCAATGTTTACCTCTCCTACTTCTACAAAACCGTCTGCTTTCTCAACAGGAGCTTCTACCTGCTGGCAAGCCACTAAAAATGACAGGGCCGTAATCAATTGAATCTTCATGAACCAGATTATCAGAATTTTGTTTTACTACAAAGGTAATTGATACTGCGTTTAAATTAAGCTTACTTATTCGTTAAGAAACTCAAATTTTATCCTATTGATTATCAATTTATACATTTACTAAATATATTTGTAGGCCCATAAAAATGGGCGAATTTTTAGTTGTAAAAACATTTATTTCAATGACTTCAGTTGTTATTACTTCAATCGCAGCATTTACCCTGGTAATCTTGCTGCTAGTTTTTATACTCCTCTTTGCACAGTCTAGACTAGTGCATTCGGGTCCGGTAAAAATCTTTGTGAATGGTGATGAGGATAACCCGATCGTAGCTACGGCAGGATCGACACTTCTTTCTACACTTTCTTCTCAAAAAGTATTTTTGCCTTCTGCCTGTGGTGGGGGTGGTACTTGTGCCATGTGTAAGTGTGTAGTTGAAGAAGGTGGTGGAGAAGTATTACCAACAGAGGTTGGTCACCTAAGCCGTTCTGAACAAAAAGAAAATGTGCGTCTATCTTGCCAGGTAAAGGTGAAAGAAGACATGCATATTAAAATACCAGAAGAAATCTTCGGTATTAAGAAATGGGATTGCGAGGTAGTATCTAACTACAACGTATCTACATTTATCAAAGAATTTGTAATGAAGCTACCAGAAGGCGAAACTTTAGATTTCGAAGCTGGTGGTTATGTGCAAATCGATGTACCTGTGTGTGAGGTGAAGTTCTCAGATATGGATATCGCTCCTAAACCTGAGCTTAACCACCCTGACAATGTATTCCAATCTGATTGGGATAATTTCAAAATGTGGGATTTGGTAATGAAAAACGATGAGCCAATTTACAGAGCTTACTCAATGGCCAATCACCCTGCAGAAGGTAACATCGTAATGCTAAACATTAGAATTGCTACCCCACCTTGGGATAGAGATGCTGGTAAGTTTATGGATGTAAATCCTGGAATTTGCTCTTCTTATGTATTCTCTAGAAAGCCGGGCGACAAAGTAACAATATCAGGACCTTACGGTGAGTTTGCTATTAACCCTACGCAGAGAGAGATGATTTACATCGGTGGTGGTGCTGGTATGGCTCCTTTAAGAGCTCAAATCTTCCACTTATTCCACACAGAAAAAACTAACAGAAAAGTTTCTTACTGGTACGGAGGTAGATCTAAGAAAGAGTTATTTTATACCAATCACTTTAGAAAAATAGAAGATGAGTTTCCTAATTTCCAATTCAACATTGCGCTTTCTGAGCCATTGGAAGAAGACAATTGGAAAATAAAGAAAAGTCTTGACGATAAAGATGCTGATGGTTATACAGGATTCATCCACCAGGCTTTATACGACAACTATTTAAAAGATGTTGAAGAGCCTGAAGAAATTGAGTACTACCTATGCGGACCTCCTTTGATGAACGCTGCGGTATTAAAAATGCTCGATGATATGGGTATACCACCAGAAAATATCAGATTTGATGACTTCGGTGGATAAGCCATTAAGTTATTAAAATATCATGCCCTGAGTGTAGTTACATTCAGGGCTTTTTTTATAAATCTATGTCACACCACAGGCCAAAAACCTGAAGTGCTGAATAGTTGCTTGTTGCTTATATTCTAAACCCGTATTTTAGATTAAATTAATCAACAACATGGATCTAAAGATATTCTTCTCTCCGCTCGATGCGGATATCTTCTCACATATAAAACACTCCAATAGTTTTTATAAAAGCATAAAAGTAAATACTGAAGCGATGCCCGATTACGAAGGGGCAGACATAGCCATAATCGGTATTGAAGAAGAGCGGGGCACCGTATCTAATAAAGGCACAGGTAAAGGTGCTATGGAAATTAGAAAAAAGCTTTATCAGCTAAAAAAAGGGTATGGCTCATATAAAATTATAGATCTTGGAACGCTCAGAAACGGTATCGATCTTGATGAAACATATGGCAGGCTAAGTGAAGTTTGTCATATACTCATAGAAAATAATGTATTGCCAGTGGTTATCGGTGGCTCGCACGACCTAAGCTATGGGCAATATACTGCTTATGAAAATATGGATAAGCTGATCACTTTGCTCAATGTAGATGCTTACTTAGATATGGAGGAGGGCGTAAGTCAGCCAGCCCATGAACAGCATATTCATAAGATTTTGCTTCACGAGCCTAATTTTCTTTTCAATTATAGTCACCTGGCTTACCAAAGCTACCTCATCGACCAGACTGCTATCAATATTTTAGAAAAACTATACTTCGAAGCCTATCGTATAGGTCACTTAAGGTCTAATATGCAAGACATGGAACCTATCATACGGAATGCTGACATGTTGAGCTTCGACATTACCTCAATAAAGTCAAGCGATGCTCCCGGCAATGCCAAGAGTCAACCTTTTGGCTTAACTGGTGAGGAAGCTTGTCAGATTTGCTGGTATGCCGGGCTTAACGAAAAGTTAAGTAGCGCTGGCTTTTATGAGTACAACCCACAGCATGATGATGAGAATAAGAAAACTGCCTCTGTTGTAGCCACCATGATTTGGTATTTCATTGAAGGTTTTTACCACCGTAAGAACGAGCAAAACTTCAAGAATAACGACTATTTGAAGTTTGTTGTTTCTATGCCATCTGAGCCGGAAACGCTTAGCTTTTACAAAAGTAAACTCAGTGAGAAATGGTGGATGGAAGTGCCTTTTCCGAGAGGTAAAGAAAAATACGCTCGTAATTGCATCATCCCATGTAGTTATTCAGATTATCAGAAAGCAACAAATGGAGACTTACCGGACCGATACATCACTACACATGCCAAATTGATTTAAACTAATATGAAGAGTCTATATACGATATTACTTTTTGCGTTACTACTCTCAGCCTGCAATCTTGAAACAGAAGATCCGCAGGAGATTGTTGATGCCGCCATGAAAACTGCCGGTAGTGAAAACATCAACAATACTGAAATCGAATTTATTTTTAGAGATACAGAGTATGGCGCCCAACACACTGATGGCAAATTTGAGTATGTAAGAATTTTTAAAAACGACAACTCAGATTTGGTACGAGATGAATATACCAACGATGGTTTCACTCGTGAGATCAATGGCCAAGCTGTGAGTGTAGCAGATACCATGGCCACTAAATACTCAAATTCTATTAACTCTGTTATCTATTTTGCACTACTACCCTACGGGCTGAACGATGATGCCGTAAATAAAATCTACCTGGGTGAGAAAGAGATTGATGGAAAGATGTATCATAAAGTAGAGGTCAATTTTGATGAAGAAGGAGGCGGAGAAGATTTTGAAGATGTATTCATTTACTGGGTAAACAAAGAATCTAAAAAAGTAGATTACCTGGCCTATGAGTACCACACAGAAGGTGGAGGCATGCGCTTTAGGGTAGCCTATAACGAGCGACTTATCAATGAAATCAGATTTGTAGATTATATCAACTACAAACCGAAAGAAAAGATAGAATTAACAGCTATTGATGATGCCTTTATGAATGATGGACTGGAAGAACTCTCAAGAATAAAGCTTGAAAATATAAAGGTCAATCCTATTACAGATTGACCTCTATTAACTTCTTATTTTTTTACAGGAACGGCCACTCGATAGTCGACCTTCATTTTGCCTTTGGTAATATTGGTGAGTTTTCCTTTTAGCATACGCTTTTTAAGTGGCGATAGATAGTCGGTAAAAAGTATACCCTCGATATGATCGTATTCATGCTGGATGATACGGGCCTTTATACCACTAAATTCCTCTTCGTGCTCTTCCCAGTTTTCATCAAAATAATGAATGCGAATGGTTTCTTTTCTGAAAACCTCCTCTCTTATGTTCGGAATGCTTAAGCACCCCTCTTCAAAACCCCATTCCTCTCCGGTTTCATCTATGATTTCAGGGTTGATAAATACCTTTCTAAAATCAGACATGTCTTCGTCCTCATCTTCCATTGGTGTGCCATCGACCACAAACATGCGAATGCCTTTGCCAATTTGAGGTGCTGCCAGACCTATACCGTGAGCACCTTCCATGGTCTCAAACATATCTTCACTCAATTCTTTCACATCAAGCTCACCCTGCTCAATATCACGGGCTTTTTTCTTTAGCACCGGATCGCCATATACTACTATCGGATAGATCATATCTGTTTAATACTTCAATTTAAAAGAATAGCAAAATTAAGAATTTTTAGAGAGAACCGTGGCTTTCGAGATAGGATTGCAATATTAAAGCAGCACTTACTTTATCAACGTTTTCTTTTTTCCTTCTGTCTTTCTTCTTCATACCACCGGCAATCATCGCATCCAGTGCCATTTTACTCGTATAGCGCTCGTCTTCCTCAACTATATTTACTGAAGGAAATTTTTCTTTCAACTTTTTGATAAGATTTCTAACCGCAGCAGTAGCATGTGTATCCTGATCATCCAACGTTTTAGGCATACCGACTACCACTGTTTCTACTTCTTCTTTAAGCAGATAGTCTTTAAGAAATTGTAATAGCTTGGGAGTCTGAACAGTCTCCATGGGTGAGGCTATGATTTTAAGCGGGTCAGTAGCAGCTATTCCGGTTCTTTTAAGACCGTAATCTAAGGCAATAATTCTTCCCACTTAGTTAAGCTTGATCTTACTTTGAAATTTCAATATGGCCTCTTTTTCTAATTGGAGCGCCTTAGGAAACAACACTTCATTTTCTATGCGAGCATGAGTTTTAAGGTCTTCTTCCAATGTTTGGAGCTCTGAGTAGATGACCTTTATCGGCAGGCTGGCACCCTCGACCAACTCATAATCATTAGTAATATTTCTAATGCCTCTCATCTCATCGTCATGCTGCTCGTGCTCCATGGCAAATTTTTGAAGCGAGTTGTTCTCCATCTTCCAGTACATTACAGATGGATTTCCTCCTCCATTTAAATAATCATTTAAAGACGCTATGTAGCTAAACAGCGTATCTTCTTCTTCATAAATATGGTGAATGAAGTCCTCAACGAACAAAGGGAAAACGAACTTTAAATCTTTGGCAATAGCCGTGTAGTAATCTTCAGCTTTCAGTGATGAATTCTTAATCAATTGCGCCAGATAAGGTAGCTTCTGTTTTATGAATATGAAGTGTGTATGCTTTAAATACTCAATGATGAGATCTATCGGATACTCCTGTAAGGCCAAAAAATCACCCGGACCGGAGTTTGGATCAGCTTCCAGTTTTTTTACAACCATTTTTACATCCAACCCTTTTTCGATGCAGGCTTGCTCCAATGTTTCTTCCGAATAATCAAAGAAAGAAATGCCGAAGTAGTAAAGCACCGAGGCGTTTACGTAGTTATTATCTACAATGTCCGCTATTTTTTTCTTGTTGAAGCTCAAGGTTGTAATCTTCCGTTATTGTAAATATATAAATTTATTGCCCTCAAAGTATCTGCTGGTCAACAAATATCATTGGCCTATCGTTATACTTTTAGATTATGTATAAATTTATACGATTAAGAGGCTAAGAAAAAATTAAGCATTGTGAAAGAGCATAATAACACCAAATTACAAATCCGTCTACCCCTGTTTATTGCTATGGGGCTCGCTGCTGGCATACTCATCGGTTTTACTTTTGCCGATACTTCTCCAGTGCAGGGAGACCTTAGTGGAAACGTACAAAAACTTAAAGAAGTACTCACCCTTATTGATCGGAATTATGTGGATGAAGTGAATACTGATGAATTGGTAGATAATGCTATCGATCACATGCTTAAAGAGCTCGACCCTCACAGTAGCTACATAACTGCTGAAGAAAGAATAAGAGCAAATGAGAGCTTGCAGGGCAACTTTGAAGGTATAGGTATAGAGTTTAACATATTTAAAGACACAATTGTAGTAGTATCTCCGTTAAGTGGCGGCCCCAGTGAAGCTGTGGGTGTGCAATCCGGTGATAAAATTATAAAAGTAGATGGCAAAACAGTGGCCGGTGTCGGGTTTACCAATAGCGATGTACAGGACCACTTAAAAGGGCCTAAAGACACAAAAGTAAAAATTACTGTCCTCAGAAAAGGTAAAAGTAAGCCTATCGACTTTGAAATTATAAGAGATAAAATCCCTCAATTCTCGGTAGATGCCAGCTATATGATTGATGATGAGAAAGGCTACATCAAGGTCAGCAGATTCTCAGCAACTACATATGAAGAGTTTAAAGAAGCACTTGTTGATCTGAAAGATCGAGGTATGAAAAAACTTGTGCTTGACCTTCAGGGCAACCCTGGTGGATATATGAATCAAGCCATTAAAATGGTAGATGAGTTTCTTAAAGATGACCAGCGCATTGTATACACACTTGGCAAACAGGCAAGGTACAACACTCAGGCTGTTTCAGACCAAAAGGGCCTCTTTGAAAAAGGTGAATTGATTGTATTGGTCAATGAAGGTAGCGCATCTGCCAGTGAGATTGTTACGGGTGCCTTACAAGACAATGATAGAGCCCTTGTGGTTGGTCGTAGAACGTTTGGCAAAGGTTTGGTTCAGGCACCTCTGGATCTCAGCGATGGATCGGAATTGAGACTTACAATATCAAGGTATTATACACCTAGCGGCAGATCAATACAGAAGCCCTATAGCGATGAGTCTGAGTATGCACGCGATCTCATGGACAGATTTAATCATGGTGAGTTTTTTAGTGCTGATAGCATAAAATTCAATGACTCATTAAAATACGAAACTAAAAGTGGTCGTGCCGTTTATGGTGGTGGTGGTATCATGCCAGATTACTTTGTCCCTCTTGATACTTCACAAACTTCGGCATATCTCAACCAGCTTTTTACAAGCAATGCCATGCAGGAGTTTACCTTCAACTTTGTAGCTGGTAATAAGCAGCGGTTAGAGTCGATGAGCTATGATGAGTACTACAATAAATTTGATGTAACGCGCGCCATGTTAGATGAGCTCGTAGCTATCGGCAAAGACAATGGCGTAAAATCAAACAGAGCAGATTTAAATAAAAACAGAGACCTTTTTGAGCTACATATGAAGGCGCAAATCGCCAGACAGATTTGGGACAACGATGGATTTTACCCTATCTTCAACCAAACAAATGAAATATTACAGCAAGCTGTAAAAATGTTTGACAAAGCAGAAAACCTAGATAGAACCAAGTTTTAAATATGTATTACCACACTTTAGGTGAAATACCCCCGAAAAGACACATTCAGTTTAAGCAACCAGATGGTGAGTTATATAAGGAAGAGTTGGTGAGTTCGAGAGGCTTCTCGGGCATTTACTCTAACCTGTATCACACCTACCTGCCTACTAAGATAAAAAGCTTAAAAGAGCCTGTTGCTTTTGGTAGTGAGATAGCCAAAGATTATGGCCTTAAACAAACGCATCTGGACACCTCCAAAATTGGCATTACAGGTGATTGTTTTTTATCTGGAAGAAAAGAATTGCTTAAAAACAATGAGTGCACTATCTCACTTTGTAGACCAAAAAA
>NZ_SMMD01000822.1 GCF_009711475.1 Fulvivirga aurantia | reverse complement strand
ATGGTGATGCTGGCGGTAGTGTTTAAAACAGCTACCTTAAAAGCACCCTTTTGGCAAAAATTTTATAAAATTATACCTACCATTTTATTGTGTTATTTTCTCCCCTCATTACTCAACACATTTGGTATTGTAGATGCAGAAGAGTCTCAGGTTTACTTTGTGGCTTCAAGATATTTACTACCTGCATGTTTGGTGTTACTCACTATTAGCGTAGACTTAAAAGAGATACTTAAACTGGGGCCAAAAGCACTTGTAATGTTTTTTACGGCTACAGTTGGTGTGGTAATAGGTGGGCCTTTGGCCATATTAATCACATCATTGATAAATCCTGATCTAGTAGGTGGGGCAGGAGCAGACGAGTTGTGGCGCGGTATGTCTACCATAGCAGGTAGCTGGATAGGTGGTGGTGCCAATCAGGCTGCTATGTATGAGCTGTTTGAGCCGTCAGATGCGCTTTTTTCTACATCAATAACTGTAGATGTAATAGTAGCCGAAATTTGGATGGCTGCACTATTACTTGGAATCGGTAAAAACAATAGCATTAATGACTTCTTTAAGGCTGATAATACAGGTGTTGAGACTTTGAGAAATAAGATGGAAGCTTACAGTGCCAGCATTGCTAAAATACCAACAGTCGTTGACTTAATGATGATGTTAGGAATAGGATTTGGAATCACGGGTTTTGCTCATCTTATGGCAGATGGCATCACGCCTATGATTGTTGAATACGCGCCAGAGCTTAAGAAATTCAGTCTGGATTCTAATTTTTTCTGGATTATCGTGATCGCTACCACATTAGGTATTATTCTCTCATTTACTAAATTGCGTGAGCTTGAAGGAGCCGGAGCATCCAAAATAGGAACCGTTTTTATATTTATACTCGTGGCCTCTATCGGTATGAAAATGGATGTAACGGCCATTTTTGAAAATCCTGGCTTCTTTTTGGTAGGCATCATTTGGATGGCCATACATGTGACTCTTCTCGTAATTATGGCTAAGCTTATCAAAGCTCCATATTTCTTTTTGGCAGTCGGTAGTAAAGCTAATATCGGTGGAGCAGCCTCTGCACCTGTGCTTGCAGCAGCTTTTCACCCATCACTAGCCCCGGTAGGTGTGCTACTTGCTGTATTGGGTTATGCATTAGGTACTTATGGTGCTTACCTGTGTGGTATATTGATGCAGTTAGCAAGTCAATAAAACTATATGTCTTTAAGTGCGGGAACGGTTAATTCATCAATTGGCCATCCCGCAAGTTTTGCTCCCGCCTGGTAAGCAGATTCCATAAAGTCTAGCAGTTCTTTACGCGGTGTAGTCGATTTACAGACATCATTGTAGCGCAATATAGCCATGGGACTCCCATTGGCATCGATCCATGAAGCACTGGAAGGTGAAAGTGGCTCTTTGTCTATTGCATCAGGCGAGGGGTAGGTATAGCTGTAAAAAGCGGGTTCCTGCATATTTTCATCACCTGCCCAAAAGCCAAAACTAATGCATTCGTGTGTGTAGGCGTCTTTGTCGGAGAGGTGGGCTTTAGCGTCCATTTGAGGAGCCTTTTTGCCAGAAAATCGCGTGACTGCCAGGTCAAGTGAGTGCCAGTATAAATGCACCGGACAGGTTTTGCCATAAAATCTGCCGCTAAACTCTTTAAATACATCTGAAACCCAAAGCATGGTGTGCCAAAATTGTTGTGTGTAGGTCTTGTCGTAATGGTGGTATTCTTTAATTTTTCTAAATGGCTTATTGATGTTTAAATCAAAGGGTTTATCGTATATCATAAATGGTATTTCTAATGCCTTTAAGCCATCTATGAGGTGATCATAAAATTGAGCAACAGTGAAGCCGTAGCCGAGATTGAAGCTATGTTTTTTGCCTGTACTTGTTGAGACGTGCAATGAGTGACTGTGAATATTGAGTGTGATGTTAAAGCTTTCGGTGCCCTCGCGATAAGGTATGTTTCCAGTAGTAATACCTTCGGTAGAAATATATTCTGTGATATACCACCAGTGATTCTTGCGAGGCATAGCACCCATCCTTATTTTTCCTAAAATCTGTAAATAGAGATGAAGTGTCAATTTATTCTTTTCAAAACCTTTGTATTGTAGCTTAGGAAGTGCGATAGGCTGTTTCATAATAATACTTTATGGTGTATTAGAATATACTGTTTTTCAGTCTCTTATAAAAAGAAAGCGCCCTTGCTCTACAACAAGGACGCTTTCCTATCTCTTAATTTAGCTCTGAATTAGTTAAGCATGAGCCCATTGGTTACAACCAAAAGTTGCTCCGGTTATAAATTCTATAGCCTTGGCATCTTTATTTATTGGCTTTCCTTCATTTAAGACAGGAATGATATAGTCTGGATCCATTTTAGACTCTATATGGCTTAATTTATTGCATTCACCATAATTTTCTTTATTAGCAACCACAGCCGCTTCTGGCGCCCAATGGTCACAATTTTTACATGTATGTTGCATAATTATTCTGTTTTAGTTCCACTATTAATTTAATGAAATAGTAGCGATTTTGTTAGCTCAGCGGCCTGATAAACAGCAATTTATAATTGAACTAAATAAACAGTGCGTATTCGGTGATATTAGACTTTTTGTTTACGCATGTAGTTAATAAGAGAATAAAAAGAAACGGCAGTCCATACACCTTCAAGTATGATGAAGGGGATATATTGCATCAACACAGAAGCCAGACATGCCATGCCAGCGCCAATCAGGTTAAGAAGTAGATACCAAAGAGAGCCACTTTCTAGCTTACCCGAGAGGTTGAGCATGTAAGCCAGTAGTATTTGAAACACACCGATTGATCCAATCCAGTCTATTGAGGTCATGATTTCATTGTTTTTGAAATTTAAATGAAGATAAGTACGTGTAAAGACTTCCTAAAAAAGGCTCGATTCTAAAAATCTATTCTGAAGATAATATTTTTTTAAATCGCAGATAAGCTATGTTTTTTGGTGAAAAAGGACCTGTATGCTTATCTATTAATACACCGTTCTTTATAAGAAAATGAGTAGGAGAAGCAACAACTGAGTACCTGTTTTCAACCTCCTTGCGATTTGTACTTATTATTTTGTATCCAAAGTCGTCATTTTTCTCAATGTACTTTCTTATTCTTTCGGGTTTACTCATGCATAAGCTTATAAATAAGATGTTGTCATCTTGAAACTGCTTAGTAAGCTCTTTTAAAGTCGGTTCTTCCTGCTTACAACCTTTACATCCTACAAACCAGATATTGAGTAAAATAGTACGATCTGTAAAAGTCTCTGAATTGATAGAATCTCCATCCAAAGTAATGTAATTGTAGATAGGAAAAGGCTCACCTACATCTGGGCCTTGATTTTCTAAGTCAAATTTTTGGGCTGATAATACATAAGGAAGAGTTATCAAATAGAGTAGTACTGCAAGCTTGATTGCAATTGATTTCATTATTAAAGAATCAATTTTAAGAAGAGTGTTTATCAAAATTTTACGAGTTAGAGTTTACCAATACTCGTAAATACGGCTAATCTTTCCGTCTTTAAACTCAAATAAGGTCATCTGTGATTCCCCTAATTGATCTATACCGTCTTTTTCAGTTACAAAACTTTTTTCGATAACCACAGCATTTAGACCGGCTACTCGATTACTAATTTTGACATCTAAAATGCCTCCATTATACCTGCCATTTGCTTGATTCTTCACGTATCCATTGTACAAGTCTTCACGTGAATATTCACCTCCATATTGAGGGTGTATATATTTAAAATCATCTGTGAAAATAGTAAATAGCTTGTCTATCTCTGCTTTTGAAGAACTAGCTTTAAAAATGTCCAGGTTCAGTTGATAATACTGATCAATGATGGTATTGAGTGAGTCCTTGTGCGACTGATCCTGAGCGTTGCCATTGGTTATCAAAAAGACAGATAAGAAGAACGTTAGAAATAGAGATGTTTTGACTTTCATAGGTTTATATTTTTTCTCAAAATACGACTAGTATTTTATTAAGCAAGTCTGTTTGCTCCATTTAACAACTCGTTAACAAAATTTAACTAATACTAAGGTTGTTGCTCTACAAATACCTTAAAATTATCCATCCACTTTTTTACTGGTTTCCGATATACGGAGGGAAACAAAATGGCCATAAGCCGTGGCATAAACCAATTTATTCTTGTGTACTCTATCTCGTATTCATATAAAGTCGAAGCTTCATTGACCTCAGTGAATGTACACTTCATGGTGTTATCCATGTGTTTATGGTAATAATCAGCTTCGAAAGTATCAGGTAAGTCATTTTTAGTAATTGTTTCAGTCAACACCATCTCATGCAGCTCCTTTCTGGCCTTTTTCACCACTTATCAGCTCTTTTCTAACAAAACCGTCCTGGTACTCAGAGAGATACTTCGGCTCTCTAAAGAAATGAACTACCTTATCCCTGGGTTTCATGATTTCGATTGAGCCGTTGATTTTCATAGATTAACTAATTGACTAAAACACCTTTTCGCCAGGTATAACAGCAGCTTGTTTAAACCAATGTGCTAATAAATCCTGATCAAATTCGTCATTTTCGAAAATGTGATAATATTTTACATCTGGAACTTTAGAGGGCACCGGTGGCATTGGTTCAAACTGAGCTCCTTTGAAGAAGGTGAGCTTTACATATTTTTTAGTACAATTAATAGCAGTAAACCAACCCTGGCCCTCGATACCATAGAATGGAGTGTTCCACCTAACAGCTTTTCTTACATTAGGTACCGTTCTTTCAATAAGTTCGTCTATTTTTTTGCCTACAGAGCTTTTCCAATCAGGCATGGCAGCGATGTACTCCTGAACCGGTGCATCACCGTCACCCTTGGGTATTTGTGGGTTTCCCCCGGTTAATAGTGTTGGTTTCTTTGAGTTTTCCATAGAAGAATCAAATTAGTCCATCCTGTTATACTTTCTTAGTGTAGCCTTTAACAATTCATGTGGTAGGGCATAGGCTTTGTTCCCATTTATGCCCTCCATATCCTCAGCAGCTACCATTGCGTTTATTATGGCTTCTTCAACCGCTTCTACTGTACTTTGAAAAAACCAGTTTATTTGATCATTTGGTAGACTATTTACCTTCACGGTTTCTGTTCTACTGAATGCATTTTTATTAGCCGTAGAGAATGCAATGAAAATATCTCCTGATCCATTAGAACCGCGACCACCCGTAAGACCGATGCCGATGGGTACACGTTGAGCTAGTCTTTTAAGTTGGTGGGGAAGGAGAGGAGCATCGGTGGCTACAACCACTATGATTGACCCATCACCTTCCTGGCGGTTAGAACTCGGGGGTTTGTTAAATTTATAATTTAAAGTGTCCATGAGCTCTTTACCGACAGGCACTCCGGCTACAGTAAAATTGAATTTCGCACCAAAATTTGCCTGTACCAACACGCCAACGGTATAAAGAGAATCGGCTATCTTAAATTGACGGGAAGAAGTACCGGTGCCCCCTTTAAAACCCAGGCACATCATACCAGTACCACCTCCAACATTACCTTCAGCTATCGCCCCACCTTTTGCATTTTCAATAGCTTCGAAAACATGCTCTTTCTTTACATGGAAGCCATAAATATCATTAAGAAAACCATCGTAGGTCTCAGCTACCACAGGATAAGTATACCACCAGGGCTCACCTCTATACCAATCATCGGCCACATAATATTCTAAAACAGCATCTCTTACCACACCCACGCTATTGGTATTTGTTATCATGATGGGTGTTTCCAAAAAGCCAGACTCAGTGATCCAGGTGGTGCCGGTCATTTCTCCATTGCCATTTAAGCTATACCAATTGGCATAAACGGGACTAAATTTGGCTGCTTTACCTCTGGGAAAAATAGCGGTGACTCCGGTTCTTACCGGTCCTTTGCCGACTTTGTTTTCACCTTCTCCCGATATAATTGTGCTATAACCTACTTCCACGCCTTTTACATCGGTGATGGCATTGAGCGGCCCTGGCGTACCTGTAAATGGCACTCCCAGATCTCTTGCTCGTGGTGTTTGACTGTAAACAATTGCGCTAAAACAAAGGGCAGCAAGTAGCGACAGAGAAAATCTTATCGTAATGGTTTTCATTAGTTTGGTTTCAGGGGTTTAGAAAGTGACTCAAAATAATATTTTAACCGTTGTGTATCAAGTATAAAAATGTGTTGAAACAAGATTCAATAGATTTATGATAAAACTCTGAGCATATTGTCAGGCTCATTGTAAGCTGTTGCTTAATATTACACCCAGTTTATAAAACCTATAGGGTTTCACTTTTAATTAGACTTTTAAAATGAAAAGATTTTTTCTACTGCTTTTACTCATCCCTTTTTTCTACAACGCATCTGCGCAGGAAATAGAAGAAGATCAGCTAGGTGCATGGTACATGTACTTTTTCAATAAAAAATTTGGCGACAGCCGCTTTGGAATACAGGGCGATTACCAGTTTAGGTACTGGAATGCAGGAAGTGATCTAGAACAGATATTACTTAGAACAGGAGTTACTTACAGCCCTGAAAATGCCAATGTACTTTTTACTTTGGGTTATGGAAATATTACTACAGGCCAGTTTGGTGATAGTGACGAAACGGTAAATGAAAGCAGAATTTATCAGGAAGCTTTACTACCACATAAAGTCGGTGAGCGTTTTTTGCTTACTCACAGATTTAGATACGAACAGCGTTGGGTTGAAAGCCAGGATTTCAGAACACGCTACAGATACAACATCTTTCTAAATGTGCCTTTTAACGACACGGCTTTAGGCAAAGGGGTAGTTTATTTGGCATTATATAATGAAATATTCATCAACGGACAACGAGATATTGGTGAGGGACGAACTGTTGAGTTTTTTGACAGAAATCGTACCTATACCGGGCTTGGTTTTGGGCTAAGAGATAACTTGCGGGTACAGGCCGGTTGGATGAAACAAACCACTGCAAATTGGAGTAAGGGACAAGCGCAACTGAGTTTACATCATAGTTTTTAATAAAGCATAAAAAGCCCTTAGACCAACATGATCAAAGGGCTTTTTTATGTCTTTTCTGCATACCTTTTATGGTTTAGCCCATTCATTTTGGTACTTCCTGATGATCTCGAGGTTCATGCCAAGGAGGCCTAAAACCCCTAAACCAAAAACGAAAATTCCTGTTGAGAGGGCCTGAAATTTTTCATTAGTGGTAATGAACTGTGCCCAGATTCCACTCAGGAAAATAATAACAAGCATGGTGAAAATGTAGATGATCCAACTCTTTGCAAATTTTGGCTTGCTGTAGAGACGATCACCCAGCTTCGTTTTCTTATTTGTATCGGCTAGTGAGCTAAAGCTCAGGCCAATACCCATAAAAAATAAGCCATCGTTATAATCAGCAGCCATATTTTGTAATTGTGTAAAGAGTGGCCGATAGAAAAAGAAAATAGCAGCAAGCAAGAAAGGGAAGGACAGGAAGCTTATATAGTGAAAGGATTTATATATTTTTTCCATAAATGCTTATCTCATAACTTTCAAATATGGTTTGAAAGTCTGAGAATAGCAATAAATAGATTAAGGATAATGATCAATGATATAACTGACTTAAATTATTCTTATAGGTCTGGCCAATCGGAATTTTACGCTCTCCAATCTGCACTTGATTTCCCTCTATCAGATCAATCTTGCCGATAGATACAATGAAGGATTTATGTACCCTGACAAACTGTTTAGAATTTAAAGATTTTTCAAAATACGCCAACCGATTTAAAACCATAATAGTTTTATTAGCCATATGTATTTTTACATAGCTCCCTGCACTCTCTAAATACAAGATGCCAGCCAGTTGTACCTGATGAAGTTTTTTATCACTCTTCACAAAAATACTTTCCGAAGTGTCTGTGGTTTGTGCAGTAGCAATTGTTTCAGAGCCTTTTTGTAATTGCTTGTAAGCAAAAGCTCTGTTTACGGCTTTTATAAAACGATTAAAGTCAAATGGTTTGAGTAAGTAATCAACCACATCCAAGTCATAACTTTCCAGGGCATACTCTTGATAAGCTGATGTAATGATCACTAACGGTTTATTGTTCAGGGTCTTTAGAAAATCTAATCCTTTTAATACCGGCATGTTGATATCAAGAAAAATAAGGTCTACAGTATTTTCGTTGAGCCAGGGGAGTGCATCCAGAGCACTGTGAAAAGATGCTTTAATTTCGATAGTCTCCAGTTTCTCACAATAGGATTTAATAATGCTATGCGCTAGCGGTTCATCGTCTATGATTATACTTTTCATGATAGCTTAATTTTTAATGTAGCTATAAAAACCTCGTCTTTTTCTACCGTAGTGAAGTTGAATGACTTACCATAGATCAAGTCTAACCTTTTTGTGACATTTTCAAGTCCTAAACCTCCGGTAGACTGGTTGTTATTTGCATTGAAATTGTTACTTACTTGAAATTCGACATTGCTTTTGTTTGCTTCCAGCCTTACCATAACAAATGCTCCATTTGGCATACTATCCACACCATGTTTAAAAGCATTTTCTAATAATACAATTAATATCAGAGGAGCGATTTTTAGCGACTGGTCATTTACCTGCTTCTTAAATTCAATCTGTGTATCAAGCTTTCTGATCTGCTGTAAGGCAATATAGTTTTCGATATACGCTATCTCCTTTTCTATTTCTACAAAGGGGCCTTTGCAGTCATAAATAGAGTATCTCATCAGCTGTGATAGTTTAAGGATTACTGCTGGGGTTTCATTTGATTTTTCCAGAGCTAGCGCATATAAGTTGTTTAAAGTGTTGAAAAAGAAATGTGGGTTTATTTGATTTTTGAGAAGAGATAGCTCTTTTCTTAAATGGTCATTTTCCATCTGTTTCATAACTGAAAGTTGGATAAACCATCGATACGATAGATTGAGCAGCACGGTGACAACGAGCAAAAATGTAATCACCACAATGCCATAAGATGGCTGAATTTGAGTAGGCTCCTGATCAAATAAATATTTGTCTACCAGTGGTTCAAAATGCCCGATGAAGTACCCGAAAATCAATGCCGTGAGCAGGGTACTCAAAGCAAAAGCGAAATGTTTTCTTTTGATTAGGTATCTGGGTATGAGTAAATATAATACTACATAGATCGGTGGTAAAATGAAGAGCGTAATACTAACAAAACCTTGAGCAATAAGTAGAAAGAAATGCTCAGTTCCTTCAGGTTGTGTAAAATATAGCCACAATGATGGAATGGTAACTATTGTAAGAACAATGCATAAATGGAGTGCGGCTTTTTTTAATGTCACTGGTGGTAATGAATGAGTGGGTAAAGAAACGATATTGAAGTAATTATCTTAAGTTTTTTTAATGAACGGTCGTTGTGATTCAATAAACTACCGATTTTATCTCATCAAATGGATTTGTGCCTTTTATAATACATCTTGTGCACACATGGCGTCTGTTGGTTAAACTAATTTTTGAACCAGGTCTTTTTCGGCAAGCTTAGCCGAAAAAAAATGAAAAATTTTACCTACAGCTCAGCACCACGCAATTTATTATTT
>NZ_SMMD01000518.1 GCF_009711475.1 Fulvivirga aurantia | reverse complement strand
GTTACTTTTATCTATGCCGATTATAATGTTAACTTTAAGAGGTAAAGACTTTTAGAACAAAAATGAAGCGCAAAGCTCTTATACTATTTTTTGTTACTCTCTGCCATTTGCTGGCTAATGGGCAAAACAAGCTGGACAGCCTCGAGGCCTTATTGCCAAATGCGAGTAATGAGCAGCGTGTAAATATTCTGAATGAGTTAAACATAGTTTACAGCCACCTCAACCCTACCAAGGCACTCGAACTATCCCGAGAAGCGCTTGATTTAGCCACCGAGCTAGACTACAAAAAAGGTAAAGCAGCAGCACTCAATAACATAGGTGTTATTTATAAGAATCAAGGTATTTACGATCAGGCTCTGGAGTTTTACATTGAGTCTTTGCGAATAAGCGATGAGATCGATGACAGAAAGGGCCTCGCTTCGACCATGAACAATATTGGTACGGTCTACTCATTAAAAGGTGTTTTTGATCGTGCTTTGATCTATTTTATCGAATCATTCGAAATATTTAAACAGCTCAACAACCAGCAGCAGATGGTGGGAGCGCTCAATAATATTGGTAATGCCTACAGCGATAAAGGTCGCGAAGACAAGGCTTTAGAATACTACACTCAAGCGATAGACCTTTCACTAGAACTCGGAGATCACGAGCGTATTTTTGACCCACTAAGCAATGTGGGCAACATTTATTTTTATAGAGAAGAGTACAATGAAGCGCTTAATTATTACAATCGCTCTTTGGAAATGGAACGAAAGAATTCCAACAAACATGGCGAAGCACTTGCCCTATCAAATATCGGCCAGGTTTACCTTAAAAAAGAGGATTATGCCCGTGCAGAAAATTATCAAACCCGTGCGCTGTCTATAGCTGAGGAGCTACAGGCTTACCCGATTTTACGATCGATTTACAAGTCTTTGGCAGAAGTCTACGGAAAACAAGGCAAATACAAACAAGCTTACGAAACCCGAATTTTATATGATGAGGCCAAAGAGCGCGTGCACAATGAAGAGAGTAGCCGCAAAATGGCACAATTGGAAGTGGCCTTTGAGTTGCAACAAAAGGAAAAGCAACTGGAAATTCTCAAGCAAGATCAGCAAATACAGGATTTACAAATAGAAAACAGTCGTATTGTAATCATACTCGGCCTGATGGGTACCATCATCATAATAGGTGCCGGCTTTGTGTATATGGCAGTACGACAAAAAAACAGACGCTCTTTTTATAAACAATGAACTACAACGAGGCTAAAGAAATACTACACGACATGACCGAAGGCGACAGCCTGCTACGACATGCAAGAAGTGTAGAACTGGTAATGGAAGCATATGCAGAAAAATTTGAAGAAGATAGTACCGAGTGGGCCATCACCGGTATGCTGCACGATGCCGATTATGAAAAATACCCTGATAAACACCCTGCTATCATTGTCTCTAAATTAAATGACCTGGGAGAAGAGAAAATAGCACATGCCATCTCTGCGCACTACACCAAATGGAATGTACCTTATACCAATCACCTCGATAAGGCGCTACTTGCATGTGATGAACTCACGGGTTTTATCATAGCTTGCTGCCAGGTGAGACCTGAGGGTATCAGTACCCTTACTGCTAAATCGGTGAAGAAAAAACTCAAGCAAAAAAGCTTTGCCGCCAAAGTAGAGCGTGATGAAATAGCCAAAGGGGTAGAGTTATTAGGGGTCGACCTTACAGAGCATATCAATTTTATAATCGATGTACTCAAAAATCATAAGGAAGAACTGGAAATATAAGCGCTAACTGTCCATTTCTTTATAGCCCACCTCTTCGTTGAGGTCAATCTTGCTTTTCACAAAAGTGCCGTTACCTGTAGCTATAAGTTGGTTTTTGTTATTGTAGAGGTTGGCTTCTGCCAAAAAGGATTTTCTTGCATTGTAAACAACCTTGCCTACTGATTTTAGCTCACCAAAAACTACAGGTCGAAGTAGGTTTATGTTAAAATTTGTTGTGAGTACAAAGGCGTCTAAGACAAGCGAATTAACAGCAAAAAAGGCAGCATCGTCTAACATTTTGAAGTAAACAGATCCATGTACAGCGTTTGCAGCATGAAAATACTTAGGATTGCTCTCTATTGTAATCGTGGCCGCACCACTTTCTACCTTAATTGCCGGCTTGTAAAACTTATTAATCGGAGCACCATGTAGGTACATCCATTCTAATTTTCTATAATGATCAGATTGAGGCATAAATACAGGTTTTTCTCATAACGTAAGTTGCCAAATTATAGTACACCTCAACTTAGCCATAATAATTGACAATATAATTTCCTTTTAAGCTCGCTTCGCCTTAAATTTGGAGCTGAAAATTAGAAAAAGACTTATATCATGGAACAATACATCGGAGACGGAGCCAACCTATTTATTACCATCGTGGCATGCCTTGCTGGATTTGGCGCGGCATTAAACATTCTAGACGTAAGAAAAACTAAAGAAGAAAATAAGTCTGAAGAAAAGTAATTTCTGAAAGATCCCTAAATAAGAAAAGCCATCCCGATATCGAGATGGCTTTTATATTTTAAACCAACTAGTTTTTTTTTGAAATTAGTTGATCTCAACCATTTCAATGTCAAACACAAGATCTTTACCCGCTAGTGGGTGATTTGCGTCTATTTCTATAGTTTCATCTTCTACCTTTGTAACTACAACTGGTATGTTTTGGCCATTTGGCTGTTGCATTCCAAGCTGCTGCCCAACTTCTGGCTTTAGATCTTCTGGCAATTGTGATTTAGGTACTTGTACTACCATCTCATCATTTTTTGCTCCGTATGCTTCGTCAGCTGGAATGTCGGCAGTTTTAGTATCACCAACTTTCATTCCTACAACAGCTTTGTCAAAGCCAGCGATCATCATTCCCGCACCGATTTCGAACTCTAATGGCTCTCTGTTTTCAGAAGAATCAAAAACTGATCCGTCATTCAACTTCCCGGTATAATGTACTTTTACTTTGTCGCCCTTTTTTGCTTCAGACATAATAATTTTATTTTGTAAAATATGCTTTATCTCCCCTGATTCTCAAGGAGGTGCAAAGGTAGCCAAAACATAGGCCAATTAAAAATCTCACCAAAGTGTACCTTTTGTAGATATGCGCATTATGTAGTCGTTATTCATTTCCGATAACAGCGTAATTGGCACCTGTCTGTGGTGGAACGGGTGTTAACTTTTAAAAGGCGGAATATCCGGCCAGCTGAGCCGAAGACAGCAAGGCCGGATATTTTAAAAATCAATATATTGATTGTAACTTAATAATAATGACCCTTGCAATTTTAGTTTCTCCACGCACAATTACACTTCTCTGGTATAAATATATACTTGAGGCTATTGGTGCTTTATCTTATACGCTACAGAGCGTACAAGCAAGTACATATCATAAAAAAGAAAAAGAAGTATTAGCAGAGTACGAAATCATAAAAAAATGCCAGCAAAATCCTGAATACTTTGCTCCTATTTATACCAGGTATCACGATCAGCTATTTCTTTTCATCCA
>NZ_SMMD01000676.1 GCF_009711475.1 Fulvivirga aurantia | reverse complement strand
GTAGGCATCTGTATAGACAAAGCTCAGGGATTTATGGCCAGACACAACATCAATGGTGAAGTGATCATAGCCGATAATGGAAGTACTGATAAATCAATAGAAATTGCCGAGTCTAAAAATGCCAGAGTAGTGCATGTTGATGCTAAAGGCTACGGTAACGCCCTCCGAGGAGGCATAACAGCCGCCCATGGCAAGTACATCATCATGGGAGATGCCGATGATAGTTATGATTTTTCGGCTTTGGAGTTTTTTGTTGAAAAGTTGAGAGAAGGCTACGACCTGGTCATGGGAAATCGCTTTCGTGGAGGAATTAAAAAAGGAGCGATGCCGCCAGTACACAGATACTTTGGCAACCCGGCACAATCTCTTGTAGGAAGAATTTTCTTTAAAATAAAAATCGGTGATTTTAACTGTGGCTTAAGAGGATTTTCGAAAGAAGCCTTTTATAAAATGAAGCTCAAGACTACAGGTATGGAGTTCGCTTCAGAAGTAGTAGTAAAAGCTGGACTTACCGGCTTAAAGATCACTGAGGTACCTACTATTCTTCATCCGGACGGAAGAAGCAGACCTCCTCACTTGCGTACATGGAGAGACGGTTGGCGTAATTTGCGTTTCTTTCTTATGTATAGCCCTGCCTGGTTATTTTTATATCCGGGGCTGTTTCTAATGCTGTTTGGGGGTATTACTTCAGCACTTATTTTGGCAAGTGGCTACCTTCAGTTAGGTCAGATCAACCTGGCAACTCACTCACTATTGTACTGCTCAGCACTAATCATTTTCGGTTTTCAGGGAGTCTTATTTTATGTGATGACAAAAATATATGTCTACACGCAAAAGCTCTTCCCAGTAAAGACCCGGCTCAGTAAGTGGTATAAGCTTTTTACATTAGAAAAAGGAATTTTGGTTGGTGGTTTACTTATGACCATTGGTGTCATATTGTGGGGCTATGCCATTTATAAATGGAGTGAAACTAATTTTGGTGATCTGGATGTGGCCAAGACGATGAATATTGCTATTCCATCAGTGACTATGCTGGTTTTAGGTAGCCAGATTTTATTAAATAGCTTTTTTATAAGCATCCTAGGTCTGAAAAAAACAGCTACAACCGACTAGTCTGATGAAGACTTTTCTAAAGAAAAAACTTGTGAGCATCCATCAAAAGAGCTCACACGTAAATCGCACAACCATTTTATCAAAAGAGATCAGTGAAAAAATAAAAGATATGCCTGATCTACCAGAGTCTATCTCTTGTCTTGATGTTGGTTGTGGTGATTTAAAACTTTCCGGTAACATAATAAATCACCTGCCCAAGACCGAGTGGTATGGAATTGATGTCTTTGAGCCAAAAGATAAATCTGACCCAAAATGGAAGCGCTTCAAGTTTTTTGATGGTAAGCACATCCCTTTTGATGATAACCAATTCGATATTGTGCTTTTCAGCGATGTGTTACATCACGCTGATGAAGATGTGCCCAAATTACTTCAGGAAGCCAAACGTGTTTCTAAGTATATAATCATTAAAGATCACTTTGAGTATGGGTTCGTCTCCAGGCAGTTTCTTCGATTGATGGATTTTATTGGTAATTGGGGTTACGATGTCAATATTCCAAAACGATATTTTACTGAAGCTTATTTTAGAGAGTTATGTGAGACACACACATTGCAAATTTTAAGTCTTCAAAAAGGAGTAGCACTCTATGATCACCTGCCAATAATTAACAAAATAGCACAGGATAAATGGCAATTTATAGCGGTTTTGAAGGGTCTTGAGGTCGATTCTTAACAGAAAATTAAAGAGACGAGATCGATTTTACACTAAAAAATCGTAAATTAAGGTATAACCACTATTGTCAAAAATCCATTAGGGGTTACAATTTTCTAACTTAAGTATTATAGATTTACGGTCTATAGAAATCGATATGCAGAAAGTCAGTATTTATAAAGGAATTGAGTACATACGCATCAGCCAGTTGCCAAAAGAAGAAAGAGATCAAATACGCAATTGGTTAAATATCGACACAATTATTAAAATTCAGACAGAAACGGAGCTTATCCCAGATGGTGTGGTGTATAAAAACTACGTTCACTGGTACGAAAATATCTATACTAAGATCAGCCCTGCTGAGGTAGCTACCGAATCTAAGGCAGCAAAAGCTAAGGCTAGCACCAAACCTTACTCAGGCCTGGCCTTCGAATAATCAGCCCCAAATGCCTTCAGGCACTATTTCCAGCACATTATTTTCAGGGTCACTAAAATAAAATGACTCCTGACCGCTTTTCCATATTACTTCTTCAGTCACCTCTATACCGAGGTTTTTTACTTTTTCTTTAGTCTGTAAGTAATCTTCCCGCGTTACCTCAAATGCAAAATGCTGATTACCTCCACCAAAATGGGCCGGAGGACTCGTCTTGGTTTTAGAGTCTTCAGGGTTAAAACATAATAACACCGAGCTGCCTACTCGCAGGAATAAATGCTTATCAGCCAGATAATGTATAATATCAAAGCCCATTTTTCCATTATAAAAATCTTTGGCAGCTTCAAGGTCGTGTATGTAAAGACATGTTTCCTTTATTCTCTTTATCTCTTTCATTTCCAGTCACAAATTGCATGTTAAGCTTTCGCAAAAATCTTCTCTCAACTTTAAACTACTAACATTATAGATTAAATGCTATTCTGCTAAATTTGCGTTTCGCTTAAAATCTCCCGGTGTGAAAGCAGATGGCTTGCTCATGAAATTCCTCATATGGCGGATGAAACACATAAGTACTAAAAACTTTGTGGTCATCATCGCTGGAGTGATTGGTATTTTCGCTGGTTTAGCTGCTGTATTGCTCAAAGAGACCGTTCACTTTATACAACATTATCTCACCAGTGGTTTCGATATCAAAATTGCCAACTACTTCTACATCGGCTATCCTTTAGTAGGTATTGTACTTACAGTGCTCATCGCCAAATACGTGCTTAAGGAGCAACTCGGGCACGGCATCACTCAGATTTTGTATGACATTTCTAAAAATTCAAGTATTGTCAAGCGCACAAAGATGTTTTCAAGAGTGATTACCAGTGCTATCACAGTAGGTTTTGGTGGTTCTGTTGGTTTGGAGGCACCCATTGTAGTTACTGGCTCTGCAATTGGCTCAAATGTTGGCCGGTTTGTACACCTAAATTATAAGAAGCGTACTTTGCTTATTGGGTGTGGAGCAGCTGCGGCTATTTCTGCAATATTTAATTCGCCAGTGGCGGGAGTTATTTTCTGCCTTGAAGTAATATTGGCTGATGTCACCATTGCCATGTTCATCCCCGTACTTATTGCCTCTGTAGCGGGCAGTTTGGTTTCATTGACTTTGCTGGGTGACGATGTGCTGTTTTCATTTAGACTTACCGATACCTTCTCAGCATCAGATACGCCTTTCTACCTATTATTAGGTGTTACCTGTGGTTTGGTTTCTGTTTATTTCACCAGAATGACTTATAAAATCGAGTCGTTAATTAAGAAAATTCAGGGCTCTATTGGTCGTGCGATTACTGGTGGCGTTTTACTTGGGCTTATTATATTCATCTTCCCTCCAATTTATGGTGAGGGTTACAATACCATCAAGCTATTATTGGCAGGAAGAGAGGAAGAAATTTTAAATACCACATTATTTTTCCAGGAAACCACCAATGTTCTCTGGTTTTTCGGCTTTGTATTTGGCGTTATACTTATCAAACCGGTTGCTTCTGCACTCACCATTGGCTCTGGTGGTAGTGGCGGTATTTTTGCGCCTTCTTTGTTTCTGGGAGGAGTTACGGGCTTCTTATTTGCGGCCATTTTAAATATAGTAGCCTGGGAAGACGTAAGTACAAGCAACTTTACACTCGTAGGTATGTGCGGTGTAATGAGTGGCGTTCTTTATGCCCCATTGACCGCTATATTCCTCATTGCAGAAATTACCAGTGGTTACGAACTCTTTGTACCTCTTATGCTGGTATCGGCCATATCATTTTCTACCAGTTCATTCTTTGAAAAACACTCTTTATATACTAAGCACTTAATCGAGAGTGGAGACCTCATACAATACGACAAAGACCGACAGGTTTTGAGCTTAATTGATTTAAAGAAGGTCGTAGAAAAAGACCTGAAGAAAATACACCCCGAAGCCACACTGGGTAAACTGGTTGATCTGGTGCAGATCTCACGAAGAAACATCTTCCCTGTGGTAAATGATGAGCAGCAACTCGTAGGTGTAATCACCTTAGATGACATCAGGAATATCATGTTTGATGAAGAGCAAAGACAAAATACTTTGGTAAAATCTCTGATGCATACGCCTCCTGCTTATGTAAGCTCTCATGAAAATATGCAATCTGTCATGAGTAAATTTGAACTTACAGGAGCCTGGAATTTACCAGTCATAGATAATGGCAAATATGTTGGCTTCTTATCAAAGTCAAGAATATTTAGTACCTACAGAAAGAAGCTCATCAGGCACAATCGTGAGTAGCTAATAAAGTCTTGCCCTTACATTTCAAACTTATTTTTAAAAAATTAAGCATACGCTTGCTCAATAAGATATTTTGGTTAATTTCTACGTAACAAAATTATCTTTTGGCAGTTGTCCACAAAGTTCACATCTAAATGTAGCCTCATAATACCCTGATTTTTAGACACTTATGTAATATCATTAAACTTGTGTGGAAAACTTATCGAAAATGTGGAAAACTTTAAGGCCAAACTTTTGCATCTTTTTTTTGTATAATTTCGCCTACCCAAATGTCGCTAAAAAGCCTCTTTTTGCGCAATTACTTACACCCTCAATCATCGCAATAATCACCACTAAAACTGCTAAAACTTTTTACTTGAGTGAATCGAAGGTTTCAAAAAACGAACAATTCTAAATTAATTCAGTGTTACGGTAAGTTTACGGTACAATTATTCGCACAACCGATTTGCTAATAATCTCATTTTACAGCAATATTAGTTGTATTAGAATAATGCAATTATTTAATTTATGCCCATATCAAACTAATTTTTAGAAAATTCGTTAGGCTTTACATGAAACAGTTTTGTCTTATCTCCCTATTTATCTTTTCTGCTTCTTCTATTTCTTTCGGTCAGAACAAAGCTGAGGTTATTAAATTTGATAAGCTCGCTCAACTAATGTCAGATGAAGGTGACAACATTCAGGTGATCAATTTTTGGGCAACCTGGTGTGCTCCTTGTATCAAAGAGATACCATACTTTGAAGCTTTACCTGCACAAGTCGAAGGACGCGACATTACAGTGACCCTAATAAGTATGGACTTTGTAGAAAAACTTGATCGCGTAAATAGCTTTATCGAAAGAAAGGAAATCGCGTCTGGTGTTTTGCTGTTAGACAACATTGATTATAACTCCTGGATCGACCGTGTTGACGAAAGCTGGTCTGGAGCTATACCCGCCACCATGTTTATAGATAGCAAAACCGGAAAGAAGAAGTTCATAGAAGGTGAACTGGAAAAAGAAGAATTGAATCAA
>NZ_SMMD01000050.1 GCF_009711475.1 Fulvivirga aurantia | reverse complement strand
ATCGCTATCTGGGAGAATGACGGAACCACAGAAGTGGCCTGTAACCGATATGTAAATAACGATGATGATGTTTCCGCTACCGCTCTGGGCCTCACGCCAGGCAACACCTACTACATCTCTGTAGATAATAACTATAGTGGATATCGAGGCACGTTTACACTCTGTCTTAGCGATGCTGCTGATTATGACTTCTACGAAGGTGCTATTGACGTGACTTCTACCATAAATAGCTGTTCAGCTGATGCAGCATATACTACCATTGGCGCTACTGGTGATCAAACTGCCGGTAGCTGTTGGAATACTTCTCC
>NZ_SMMD01000521.1 GCF_009711475.1 Fulvivirga aurantia | reverse complement strand
CATCTATATTCAACTTGCTCTCATATGTATAGCTGCCACAGAAAAAGCGGAGGCTTGATCTGACGAGAATCAATCCCCTCTGAACTCCAGGAAGGACTGGGTTGTGCTTATTTCACAAGATCACTATTCAATATTATTTTCCTGATCTCATTCTCGAAATGATATATGACATCAGCATTGTTGGGAAAATTGTCCATGTGATAGATGTTTTCCCAAATTACAACATCAATGTCTTTTTCGGGGATGTAAAATTTTACTGATACAAAACCAAAACCTCTGCCTCCATGGCCCAAATGAAACACAGGGTATTTATCATGAATTCTGAGACCGTAGCCGTAACCGATGGTGTCGGAATCAAAGACCGCATGAGCGCCCCAGTTTGTGGGTGTAATCATCTGCTGGTAAGATTCCTGTGATAATAATTCACCATGATGAAGCTTGATATCCCACGTGCTGATATCATATGCATCAGAGACTATCCCTCCGGCAGGTAAGAAGTTATCCCATCTTTCCTGATCAAAACCAAAGCGCTCGAAATCTACAACCTCTATATCGCCATTGAGTAGCGCATGCCCATTGATGAGCCCTTCATTGGTTCCTTGTAATTCGTAACAGTAGGTATTATTCATACCTAGTCCCTTAAACAAATCATTTGCGTTTGAGGCGTAACTCTTATGAGTAACACTTTCGATGATTTTTCCTAATAACCCATAGCCGGGATTGCTATAATGGAATCCATTTCCTGGCTTAAAAAGCAACGGTTTTTCAAGGTCACTTATTCCTGAAGACATGTTTAGTAGTTGATGGACAGTGACAGTATCGGACCAGGATTGAGGTAGATTTGAAAGATAAGCTCCTACAGGTTTTTGCAAGTCGATATTCCCTTTCTCCACCTCCTTCAAAACCAGTACCGCTGTGATCTGTTTGCTATTTGACATGATTCTAAACTTGTCATTGATCGAAATGGGTATCTTATTTTCAAAGTCAGCGTAGCCATGTTCTTTTACATATAGACTTTCTTTACCTTGTCTGATGAGAATAACTCCGTTGAAAATTCTAGGTTGATTTGTTGATAAAATACTGTCGATTTTGGAAGCCAGAGTATTAATAGACCTTTCACTAATTTCTTTAGCGTTTTCCTTTTTATCTGGCTTACCGCAACTCAAAAGAAATAAGAAAAAGAGCAAAGATAGTGGGTATAATACTCTGCCTGTTGTTGCATATTTTTGTTTCATAGACTAAAATTTTTAGGCTATGTTACGAGCAGATTCCTTCAGAAAAGGCAATTTAAACGTTCAAAAAGTTCGTTTTTATAAAGTCGAACTAATTTGAAAGATATTCTTTTCGAAACTTGGCAGGTGTTTGGCCCTGCACAGTTTTAAATGCTTCGTAGAAAGTAGATTTGGACTTGAAACCACTATCCGTTCCAATAGCTTCAAGCGTAATTTGATGATTCTTTTTGATCATTTCTGTAGCAGCGTGTATTCGAAACTCATTGATGTAGTGCTTAAAACTCTTTTTTAGATTGTCGTTGAGCACCTGTGAAAGTAAATGTGGACTTATATTCAGCCGGGCAGCAACATCCTTTATCTTTAACTCCGGGTTGATATACAACTTTTCGTCTATCATCAATGCATCAAGAGCATTAAGTATTTGACTGGCTTCATCATCAGGTATTTTTCTGTTTTCGTATTTATCCTGTGATTCATAAAACGCTGATTTGCCTCCGTAAAGCCAAAGCATAAGTGACAGATAAAGAACCACGGAAATTGAAACACCACCGAGGACATAATTGCCATAGTGAGTCTGCACGTAAGCGAGCCAAATGATAAGGACAGAAGCTACTATCGTTATGAGCCACCATTCTCGCTTCACTAGTTTTTGTTTTGTAAATAGCTTTTTAATGACTTCATCTATTTTTCTAATAGAAAGACCGATATAGGTGATCCATTGTAGATAGATGATTCCTCCAATTTCTTTGGAATAATCTGAGTAAGCCTGGTCATTTATCATTATATAACCATAGACTACCAGCATCAGCAATATGTAAGTAACTGTATGAGGAAGCCATGTACATTTTTTGATGCCCGCACCAGATGTGTACGAAGCAATATATAAATAGAGTAAAGGGCCTATGAGCGCATCTACTGTCTGTCCAAAAAAGGCAAGGAAGCCTACATGCGTTCCATAAAACAAAACCAGCACCGACTTTGTCTCTCTGAGCCCAATTACAAAAAGCAGAGAAGCCAGCAGGTAGCTGTTTACATTTCTATTTTTAGTAAAAAATGAAAAGTAGGAGGCAAGAAAGAAGGTATTCAGCACACCTACAGCACTGATGAAGAAAAGTAAAATTCTGTCAAGACTTAAATCAATTAGCTGTATATCCATCTTTTAGATCGGCTGCCCTGAAATGTTGAAATCATATGAAGGGAGTGCCACAGTGACGTTTACGTAGAAGGTTGTATCTGGTATGTGCAAAGTGGGTGTCTTTTCAAGTTTTAGTAGCAGTTAATCTATAATATTATGCTTTTTCAACCAAACTTCCATTGTTTCAAAATAGCCGTCACAATATTGCCAGTTCAAGGCCGATAAATCTTCACCCCACCTGCATGTGATGCACGTGCGCATGTCGTGGTTGCAGTCTTCGAATACCTTTGAAGTTAAATCTGCTTTTGGGTTTATTCCAATTGTACTTTCGTATAACTTTTTGGTTTTCCGCCAATCGACCTGCGAGTCCTTTTCTCCGAACAAAGCTAAAACAGGGCAGTTTATTTTTTGTAATGTTTGGTCAAAATCGTCTATGTAGGCCCAGAGGCCGCTTTCTTCATCAAAGTGACCTTTTCTTATATTTAGCTTCTGTTTCTGCAGATATTCGTTTTTATATTCTTCTTCCTTATCTTTTGGCAGCAGTGAGTATCCAAACAGTGCCCGGCAAGTGCTATCCTGTCTTAAGGGTTCCGTAGCTTTTATTAAGTCCTCGTAGTTACCTTGCAAACTTTCAATCTTGTGCCCCAGCACCCAGGCCTGGTAAAGTCTTTCGACTTCTTCCTTTGGTTTTCCTACAATGGTCAAATTTGATTTTAGCAGATAGCCAAAGTTTTCCTTGTCATCCGTGCCACTTATCGATATCCAAAAAGCCATTGGAAATTGCAGGTTGATTAATGGTACGATCCAGCCGGCTCTACTTACTCCCCAAAAGCCTATTTTTTCATACCCGGGAATTTGCAGTTCTTGGATTTTACGGATAGCTGCCATTGCTTCATCGGCTGAATTTTCTACAGGCTGTTGAATATCAAATTCACCTTCACTGTTGCCACACCCCATTTTGTCCCAAAAGATTACCGTTAATCCGTAGGTTAGCAATTTACTCCTAAGCTGCGAGTACCAATGGCCTTCTACAAAGTTAGTCTCACCGTACCCGGGTATGATGATTATTATGGCTTGAGATGTTTGATTACCTGGTTTTTCTATTAACCCTCTCAATGTCTTATTCTCGAACTGAAATTCAAATGATTCTGATAAGGGCTGGCAGGATGCTTTTGAAATGGTAAACA
>NZ_SMMD01000772.1 GCF_009711475.1 Fulvivirga aurantia | reverse complement strand
AGACAACGGAGACTATTACAGTAGAAGAAAAAGATGAAGAATTTACTATAGAAATTGAAGTCACACTATCCGAGCCATCCTCAATAAATACTTTCGTTTCTTTCAGTACAGCTGATGGGACTGCAGCCAGTGGTTTGGATTATAAAACAGTCTCAGGTACGCTGGAATTTACTCCCGGAGAAACTTCAAAAACTATTGAAGTGGACATAATCGGAGACCTCATAAAAGAAGATGACGAGTTCTTCTTAATGAATTTTACAAATGGAATCAATGTATCATTGGCTACTAAAGAAGTAGTAATTACCATAACTGACACAGATACACAGTCACCAGAGCCCCCTGAATTTACTGATAAGGGCTACTCAACACCATTGTCATACCCGGATTATACTTTGGCTTGGAATGATGAGTTTGAAGGTACTTCATTAAGCTCTGATTGGACACATGAGATCGGTACAGGTTCCAATGGTTGGGGGAATAACGAACTGCAGTATTATAGAGAAGAAAATACAACCGTCACAGATGGATACCTCTTTATAGAGGCGAAAAAAGAGTCTTTTGGTGGTAGACAGTATACCTCGTCCCGAATTATTACCGAGAATAAACAAGAATTTAAATATGGCCGAATAGATATAAGAGCCCTTTTGCCAAAAGGTCAGGGACTGTGGCCAGCACTTTGGATGCTTGGCGCGAATTTTAGAACAGTAGGTTGGCCTAAATGTGGCGAAATCGATATCATGGAAATGATTGGTGGCCAGGGAAGAGAAAATAATGTGTTTGGCACATTGCATTGGGAAGAGAATGGATCCAGAGCCTGTACCTGTGGTCAGGGTAGTGGATATACGCTTTCCAGTGGCACATTTAGCGATGAATTTCATGTGTTTACGATTATATGGGATGCCAATCAAATACAATGGTTTGTAGATGATGAATTATTTAAAACTATAGACATTACTCCGGCAGACCTCAGCGAATTTCAAGAAGAATTTTTCTTCATATTTAATGTAGCTGTTGGTGGTGATTTACCCGGAAATCCTGATGCTTCAACACAGTTTCCACAACGCATGATCGTGGATTATGTAAGAGTTTTTCAGAAATAAGAAAACGAGATAACACTTAAAATTAATACCCATGAAAATAGGTATCAAAGGAATTGTATTGCTCAGTATAATGGCTATTTCCGCTTGTAGTGAGCAGAAAGAGACCAAAAAAAGTAGAGTGGATGATCTGCTGGCTGAGATGACTTTAGAAGAGAAAATTGGCCAGCTTAACCAATACAGTATCGGAGCCGAACTTACAGGGCCTGGAGAAAAACAAGGGCAGGCTAAAAGACGGTATGAAGAGCTCAAAAATGGAGGAATAGGGTCTGTGCTTAACCTATTGGGAGCCAAAAATGCCAGAGAAACCCAACGACAAGTGGTAGAAAATTCCCGATTGGGCATCCCTCTTATATTTTCTTTTGATGTTGTGCATGGTTATAAAACCATGTTTCCTATACCATTAGGCGAGAGTGCCTCGTGGGATTTAGAACTTATGGAAGCTACAGCAGCTGTTGCTGCTAAAGAGGCTGCAGCAGCCGGCATACAGTGGACTTTTGCCCCGATGGTAGATATTTCCAGAGACGCCCGCTGGGGGAGAGTGATGGAAGGTGCTGGAGAAGACCCTTATTTGGGATCAGCCATTGCAGTAGCAAGGGTAAAAGGCTTTCAGGGTGAGTCATTGTCAGATCCGGCTACGATAGCTGCTTGTGCCAAGCATTTTGCGGGTTATGGTTTTGTAGAGTCAGGAAAGGATTATAACAATGTGTATGTGGGAGAAAACCAATTGATGAACACTATAGTGCCACCATTTAAAGCAGCCAAAGACGCTGGTGTAGCCACTTTTATGAATGCTTTTAATGACATAGATGGTGTGCCTTCAACAGCCAGCACCTTTTTATTGAGAGATATTTTAAAGGGCAACTGGCAATATAAAGGTGTGGTGGTTTCTGACTGGAATTCCATAGGAGAGTTAATCAGCCATGGGGTGGCCAAAGACAAGAGAGAGGCTGCCAAACTGGCTATTACCGCTGGTGCCGACATAGACATGGAAGGTGTAGTTTATATAGATCACCTCAAAGAACTGGTGGAAGCTGGGGAAATTAATGAAGACTTGATCGATGATGCAGCCAAAAGAGTGCTGCAGCTCAAAGAAGATCTGGGATTACTTGATGACCCATATTTATATTTCGATGAAAATAGAGAAAAAGAAACTTTGCTTAAAAAGGAGCACCTTGATTTAGCACGCGAGGCTGGCAGAAAATCGATTGTGCTATTAAAAAATCAAGATGACCTGCTACCATTAAAAGCATCAAACATTGCCTTAATAGGCCCTCTTATGAAAGATAAGGATTCGCCCATTGGCAATTGGCGTGCAGCAGCCGAAGCGGGTTCTGCAGTTTCTCTTTATGAAGGGTTAACTAAGGCTTTACCTGATGCAAACTTCACTTATGCCGAAGGTGTAAAGCTATCGGTTGGACCTAATAATTTCTTTCAGGAAGTTGAAGTAGAAACAGGAGACCGCTCAGGTTTTGCAGAAGCGATAAATAAAGCTAGAAATGCAGAAACTGTGATTGTGGCCATGGGCGAGACCGCTTACATGTCAGGTGAAGGTAGAAGCAGGTCTGAAATAGGCTTACCAGGTCTGCAGCTTGAATTATTGAAAGAGATATATAAGGTCAACAAGAATATTATACTCGTGCTTATGAACGGTCGTCCTTTGACGCTCGCTTGGGAAGATGAAAATATTCCGGCAATAGTAGAAGCCTGGCATTTAGGCTCTGAGGCCGGTCATGCCATAGCAGACGTACTTACTGGTAAATATAATCCGGCAGGTAAATTACCAATGACATTTCCTAGAGCCGTAGGCCAGGTGCCGATTTATTATAATCATAAAATGACAGGTAGGCCTTCATCCGCTCCGGGCCAGGTATTTTATACCCACCATACTGATGTCGACAATAGCCCACTTTATCCTTTTGGTTACGGCTTAAGTTATTCGTCATTTGTCTACTCAGACATCAGCGTTTCTGAATCACTATTAAAGGCAGATGGTGAAATTACTGCCTCTGTAACTGTGAAGAACACAAGCGATGTAGATGGTGAGGAAGTAGTACAACTCTACATAAGAGACCTGGTAGGCACTATAACAAGGCCTGTAAAAGAATTAAAAGGTTTTAAAAAGGTGATGATACCAGCCGGTGGATCAATAGAAGTCGAATTTACGGTTGATCCGGAAATGCTGGCTTACTATAAAGGTGATTTAAAATATGGGGCAGAACCTGGCGACTTTGAGCTATTTATAGGTACAAATGCGAGAGATACGCAATCGGTACAATTTGAGTTAAAGTAATCATGAGAAGTTATTTTGGGTTGATATTGATACTACTGATAGTCACTGGCTGTCAGGTGGGAGGACAGCAGGATGAAGGAGAGGGGCAACTGGTTTGGAGCGATGAGTTTGATTATCAGGGTCAGCCAAATAGCAACCTTTGGGATTATAGTATTGGCGATGGCTGCCCCACGCTATGTGGGTGGGGGAATAATGAACTCCAGTATTATACCAGCAATAACAAAAATATAAGAGTCGCTGATGGTAAACTGATCATAGAGGCACATAAAGAAAATGTAAATGGCAAATCATACTCCTCGGCCCGTATCAATAGCAAAAATAAAGGCGATTGGAAGTATGGCACCATTGAAGTAAAAGCCAAACTACCAGAGGGAAGAGGCACCTGGCCGGCCATTTGGATGCTGCCAACCAACTGGTCTTATGGAGGTTGGCCTAAGAGTGGAGAAATTGATATTATGGAGCATGTTGGCTATGATCAGGGCAATATCCATGGTACGGTGCACACTGAAGCTTACAATCATTTATTGGGCACACAAAAAGGTGATAGTATAGAATTAGCTTCCGCATCTGAGAAATTTCATATTTATTCTGTTAATTGGAGTCCTGAAAAAATCGATTTTCTGGTAGATGGTGAGGTGTACAATACTTTTACCAATGATGAGACTGGGTCAGCCGCGTGGCCATTTGACCAACCGTTTTACTTGATTATGAATATAGCAGTAGGCGGCAATTGGGGAGGTAAGCATGGGATTGATGACAGTATCTGGCCTCAACACATGGAAATTGATTATGTAAGGGTTTATCAAAAAGCCGAAAAACAGAACAACAACTACTGATTTAACCGAAAATATGTCAAAAAACGGATTACTTATTCTCATTACCTCCGTGGCAGCCTTAGGTGGTTTGCTATTTGGGTACGATACTGGGGTCATCAACGGCACTCAGTTTTATTTTAGCAAATATTTTGAGCTGGACGCAGTCATGAAAGGCTGGGTAGTGGGTAGTGCACTACTTGGCTGTCTGGTTGGTGCATTGGCAGCAGGACCTATGACTAAAACTATGGGTAGAAAAGTGAGCTTAATCATAGCTGCTCTATTATTTACCATTTCTGCTCTGGGCTCTGGTTTACCGTCATTTCTACCTCAATCCGTTACGTTATTAGTCGTTTTTAGAATTATTGGAGGTTTAGGTATTGGCCTGGCCTCTATGGCTGCACCAACCTATATTGCGGAGATTGCTCCGGCAGATAGAAGAGGGGTATTGGTTACTTTTTATCAATTAGCGATAGTTACCGGGTTCTTCGTGGTGTTCTTAGCAACTTATTTTATTGGACAAAATTATACGCCTACAGAAAATATTGAAGTGGGGTGGCGATGGATGTTCTGGTCAGAGCTTATCCCATGTGGACTGTTTCTCCTACTAACATTTTTTATTCCGAAAAGTCCACGCTGGTTGGTTATGGTTGGCCGTGAAGATGAGGCATTGAAAGTGCTTAATTCATTGCATAGTACCGAGATAGCACAAAAGGAAATTGCAGAAATACGCATGTCGCTCAATCAGGAGCGCAAAACAGAGCGCAAGGAAGTGTCTATCTGGCAAAAAGCTGCCTTACCAATCGTATTGATTGGTTCAGCATTGTCTTTACTACAACAGACTACAGGTATAAATGCCGTGCTTTATTATGGTGGAGACATTTTTGAGAAAGCCCTGGGTTTTGGTCAGGAGGATGTACTTCAGCAGCAGATTTTGTTAGGTGCAGTCAATTTCATATTTACGTTCGTGGCAATGTTTACAGTAGATAAATTTGGGAGAAAGCCTTTGATCTTGATCGGTTCTTTTGGCATGCTTACAGGCTTCGTTTTGCTTGGAGGTTCTTTATACCTGGAGTCTGTAGGCCTTGTCTCCCTTATCGGGGTGCTTATGTTTATCGCTAGCTTTGCTTTAAGCATGGGTCCTGTTACCTGGGTGTTGTTGTCTGAGATGTTTCCCAATAAAATTAGAAGTATGGCCATGTCTATAGCAGTGGCTATCCAATGGGGAGGTAATTATATCGTGTCTCAAACTTTTCCGATTATGGCCGAGAGTGAAGCCAATATATCTGGCGCCTGGAACAAATCGCTGCCTTATGTCGTATTTTCCATTTTTATAATAATTCTCATCATCTTCACTAAAAAATATATCATTGAGACAAAAGGTAAGAGCCTTGAGCAGCTCGAAGAAGTTTGGGCTGAGAAATATGGTAAGATAGAGAGCTAAAAAATTGATAAAAAGAAAAAGCCCCTCGTTTGGGGCTTTCTCACAACAATCAACATTAAAAAATAAACCAAAAAACTAGTCTTGATGATTAATAAGTTTTTCTTTAAAGTCGAGACGTCCGACCTTCAATCTCTGCATTACTGCATAGGAGATCAAACAACCTGAGAACGTACCTTCAATAAATATTTGTAGGGTAGCGCCAAATACATTGATGTATCTACCAAATAATTCGTTAGCTCTAATTGACTCAATAAATGCCGGGTTAATTACTGTTAGATAAATTAAACCAAACGCGGCAAACATTGAAGATGCCACTGCTGCAGTGAATAAACCCAATCCGATACCCTTGAGATAGGTAAATTGCTCGAGTTTTACTTTAGCTTCTTTGGTAGCCATATAGACTCCAAAGAACATGATACCGGCATTTAAAATACGTAGCTCAATCATATGCACGAGGCCGAAGGCTTTCATTACTGAAAAATAGATTGAGAGTAGGACAAATGTGATGGCCCCCCACTTCAGACCAATAGATTCAATTGTGTTAGTTTTCATAATATAGGATTTAGATTTTAAATTCTTTTTTAATTGTTTCACATCTTTCAAACATTTCTGAAACTAATATGTTCATTAAAAAACAAAAAAAAATTTTATGAACTATTTACTATTAGTGGATTTGGTTACAATCCCAAAAGATGATCCAGTAGCCTTTACATTTTTTACAGGTTACATGGCGATGTTTGCGGCTTCTGTTTTTTTCTTTTTTGAAAGGGGAAGCGTATCTGAGAAGTGGAAAACTTCTTTACTGGTTTCTGGTCTGATCACAATGATCGCGGCTGTGCATTATTATTACATGAGAGATTATTATGCATCTACAGGATCTAATCCTACCGCGTTGAGGTATATCGACTGGACACTTACAGTACCATTAATGTGTGTGGAGTTTTATTTATTGACCAAAGCAGCCGGTGCTAAAATTGGTTTGCTATGGAAATTAATCGTGGCATCAGCATTTATGTTGGTGATGGGCTACATAGGTGAAGCATTTGTACCGTTAAATGCCGATGGTTCTCCAGCTGAAGGAGCGACTTCGCACAGTGTATTATATGGTATACTATCTACTTTAGGTTACTTATACATTCTCTACACCGCATGGTTTGGAGAGGTGAAGAAACTCGGAGATGCTTCTGGAAACCCTACAGTAGTAAAGGGTATAAGAATTTTAGCATGGTTTGTATTAGTAGGTTGGGCAATTTACCCAATTGGGTACATGTGTATGCCAGGTGGTTGGTTAAATACCAGCTTAGGTTGGACATCTTCTAATGTAGACCTATTCTACAATATTGCAGATGCTATCAATAAGATTGGTTTTGGTTTGGTGATTTATTCGGTAGCAAAATCTGACAGTCCGTCAAAAGTTTCTGCATAACAAGGCTAGGGGCTCAAATATTTTTGAGCCCCACCTTATTTAATTATGGCATTGGGTAGAATAGATAGAGTATTGATTGCTTGCACTTTGGCTGTAGTACTTCTAAGTGTTATGTGGCCTGCTGTAAGCAATATAAGTACAATAGCCTTTTTAGGCATGTTGGTGGTTGTTGGTATTCCACACGGAGCGATTGATCACCTCATACATTTTAAAAACGCAAAAGGCTCAACCAGAAAGAAGTGGTATTTTTATATCCAATATCTCGGTTTGGCAGGGCTTGTAGCTGTTAGTTGGTTGTATTTGCCTATTTTATCTTTCCTACTTTTCATGCTTATTTCGGCCTATCATTTTGGCCAGTCACAACTATTTTACCTGCAGTTAGGAGCGCTTCTCAAACATACTTTGTTTCTGGTTTGGGGTATCTTTTTGCTGTCGATAATAGTTGTTTTTAATTATAACGAATGCTACCAAATATTCAGCAGTCTCAGCAGTTTGTTAGTGGGCGATTGGATGACAATAGACATTTGGCAAATCAGTATGCTTTTGAGTGGTGGAGCTCTGTTCACAATCTTTAATTATCTGGTGCTTAACGGGCAAATGTCTTTCAAACGATTCCTGTTAGAGTTTAGCCTCTTCGGTGCGTTTGTCGTTCTATCCATTTATGCTGATGCTATTTTGTCTTTCACCATTTATTTTGGGTTATGGCATTCTTTAAGATCGTTGTTTATAGAGTACAAGAGTCTTAAGCAACAAAAGAGCTTTTACAGTGCAATTCAGTTTATCAGGGATTTTCTTCCGTATACTTTAATTGCTATCATTTTCTTAG
>NZ_SMMD01000477.1 GCF_009711475.1 Fulvivirga aurantia | reverse complement strand
AGAGTAAAACTCAAGTCTTCAATCTTCTCAACCTCCATAAAGTAGGAGCCACACCTCTTGAATGGTCCATAAGGTAACCAACTACCTGTGATAACCAATGCACCCGCATAAATACTTTCGGTCATAGCTGCACTTAAGGCATCAGAAACGGGCATATGAATCATAATCTCAGTACTATGCCTCAGCATTGCTATTTGATTGTGATTAAGAAAATCAGTAATAATCGTATGATCTAAACCACTCAAAATAAGCTCAGATCTAATTTTCTCAACATAATCTATCAGTTTTACTTTATTATTTTCACCATACCCCAATGTAAAAATTAGGTGTAGTTTTTCGTGATATGTAGAGGGCATTTTGGATATAGCATCAATAATTGGTATATGATTGTTAAATCGAGAAGCATTATGACCAACTAAAATATTTATCTTATTTTTTTTACAATAAGTTGATATATCTTCCCGCCTTCGACCTTCATCAATACTATTAAAAATTCTACCATCTAATATAAATTGAACTGTTTTTATCTTTGAAGAAAGGTGTCGCCCATATTTAACCAAAATAAATTCTCGAAGCTCTACCGATTGTACCGATATATATTTAGCCTTTTCTAGTGCCTGAGAAACATAAAAATGATTTACCATACCACTATTTCTCATTAAGTCAGAACCCCAAAACGACAATATCAATTTGCTTTTTTCATTAAAAAAAGGCGCTGCCAATATGTTAGATAATGAAACAAAATGAATTTGGATAAAGTCATATTTATTCCCTATTTTTCTTGCCTTAGAATAATTGTTATTTATTTTATTTAATAGTTTTATTGCATATAAAAAACCTCTTTCCACTGCAGCAATATTGAAGCTAAGCCACACCCACTTGTAAGTCAACAGCATAGGAAGATTAAAAATCCTAAACAACTTTGATGTTTTCCCATAATTGATCTCTTGAAATACATCAAGTCTCTGTTTCTTACTGTTAGACAAATCTTTTAACTGGTCAATGTCTATACTTAGGTTGGGTAGCTCATTTTTTATTGCAGTGTACAGTGGAGCAATAAAGTTGGTTTGTCCAATTCCCAGTACAAGTAATCTCCTTTTTTTATCACCCATACCTCATTCATTATAATACCCACCGCTTTTCTTCTTACCTCCATAACCATAGCCATAACCATAACCATAACCATAACCATAACCCATCCCAGACTTTTTTATATCGTTAAATACAATACTCAGGCTTGGTATGAGACCTTTTTTTACTACATCATTGACATTAACAACTGCTTCACGAGGGGTGAAATTTTGTCTTACAAGATATAACACATGGTCTGCCTTGTGAGATAAGGTAAGTGCATCGCTCACCAGGCCAATGGGCGGTGTGTCTATCACTAAAAAATCATAGTGCTTCAGCAACTCATTAATGAGAGTATCAAGCCTATCTGACATGAGCAACTCACTAGGATTTGGAGGCACAGGTCCTGCACTTATTATGTCAAGATTGTCTACTTTGGTAGACTGAATAACATCCTCGAGACCAGCCTGATGTGATAGATATTGACTTAGGCCAACATCGTTGGACAACTCAAAATCATTGTAAATCTTTGGCACACGCATGTCTGCACCAATGATAACTGTCTTCTTTTTTGAGTAGGCAAAAATTGTTGCTAAATTTATGGTTGTAAAGGACTTACCCTCTCCTGAAACGGACGAAGTAATCATAAAAACTTTTTTACCTTTACCAGAAGTGAAGTAATTAAGATTACTACGCAAGTTTCTAAAAGACTCAGCTATTGCAGACTTAGGGCTTTTCCAGGTTATAAGGTTCGACTGTTTCATATTATGACCTATGCCACCGATAATACTCACATCAGTGAGACTCTCAATATCTTCCTTTGACTGTATTTTATTATTAAACACTTCTTTAAGAAAGAAAAACAATAGTGGTATTACAAGACCAATTGCTCCTCCAACTCCATAGTTTATTAATTTATTGGGGGAAATAGCCCCACCTGCTCGTAATGGAGGATTTACTATTACAATATCAGAAGTGGTAGATGCACGTGATATACCCGCTTCTGCTTTTTTCTGCAAAATAAAATTATACAAATTCTCTCGAAGAGCATAGTTGCGTTCAATATCAACCAATTGCTGCTGTACCCCGGGTAGTTTTTTTAGTTGTCTATCAAGGATCCTAATTTGATCGTTGATAAAGTCCCTATTAATTTGTTTCGTTGATTTATAATTTCTTATTGCTTTACGGATAGATAAATTTAACTCATCTATCTGGTTTGCCTTCTCTTTGTAAAGCGGATTATCCTGTAATTTACTTGCTCCTAGTGAAAGGTTCAGTTCAGCTCGAAGTTCTATCATTCTGTTGATCAGTGTAACAATGACTGGATCAGTAATGCCTACACTTGCCGGAGTAACGATGTCCTCCTGAAGGTTATCCTCTTTTAAAAAATCATTTAAATACTTAAAATATGTATCTTGCAATTCCATTTGCACCTTTTCCCCTTCCAGTCCTTGTAACTTTTCATAGAGTCTCATCGCTTCACCACTAAAAGTACTAGATACATTTTCCTTCTTAAAAGCAAGTATACGATCTTCATAATATCGTAACGAATCACCTATAACCTCTAGCTGTTCATCCAAAAACTGAATAGATTTCTCGGCTACCTGACTTTTCTTATTCACATCATATTCCTGATATTTTTCAATAAATTTACTCAGAAAGTCTATTTCTTTCTCAGGCACGGGCCCATTAATATCAAGATTAACTACTGAAGCTCCCTGCATTGCCCAGTCGGCATTCAATTTATTACTATAGCGCTTTGCTAAACTAAATGGATCAGTGAATCTAAGTATAAAGTACTTCTTTAACTGCCCTGACACAGTACCTTCTTTTTTAAAATAGAACCTGTAACCATTTACTAACACAGTATCATTAAAGGATAATTTCTTGAAAGCCTTTTGCTTGTTTCCATCTTTGTCGAGATAATAAAGGCTAAACTCTTTATCATTTTCAATCTCAAACCCCATCGATCTGCCCCAAGGTGTATTGTCGCTATCTAGCGTTTTAATAGAA
>NZ_SMMD01000859.1 GCF_009711475.1 Fulvivirga aurantia | reverse complement strand
GCTGTAAAAGGTTTTGCAGACCTCTGCCTAGCCACTCGGCCACAGCGCCTTGCTTTGAAGTGTGCAAAACTATAAATATTACCTATTTGATCAAAGCTATTTTAATTTTCTTTAAAGTTATTGTGATTAACATTTTTATCACTTCATGAGCTTGGCAAAGAATGGCATAATTTCACTGTCATCTTTAATTGGCATCAGACTACAAACATCTGAAAGATCGCTACAATTGATGTCATTTAAGACCGTAGGGGCTATGTGTTTATAGTCAAGAGGCGTATTGCATTTTCTGTTTTCTATGGCCCCTTCTAATATGATTTTAATATTGTTATGCCTGTTGTCCTGAGATATTATATCAAAAAGTGATCTGATGGTCTTTTCTTCTCCTTCTATATACTGTAAATAATAATCATTACAATATATCATCTTGCTGGTTATTTCTAAGGCTTTGTTATTGTTTACGCACTCAAAAATGATGTTCCTCAAATAGTCGATATTGGTTCGACTAAGGAAAAGTATGTAGTACATCTTTTCTATCTGTGTGGATTATTTAACAAATATAAATCAATCAATTGTTAAATAATCCTTTTTAATGCAGTTAACACATTGTCAGCCAAAATTTTATGACCCTCTACATTGGGATGTATGCCGTCTGGTAGGTTAAGCGATTCATCACCAGCTACACCATCTAATAGAAACGGAATTAGCATGGAATCATTCTTTGTAGCCAGTTCCGGGAAAATGGCACTAAAGGCCTGTGAGTATTCCTGACCGAGATTTGGTGGCACCATCATTCCTGTAATTATGATTTTAACGTCAGGATTTTTGGCCTTTACCTTATCGATGATTGCTTGAAGGTTTTCTTTAGTTTGAGTTACCGGTAAGCCTCTTAGGCCATCGTTGGCACCTAACTCAAGAACGAATATATCAATTGGTTTTTTTAAGACCCAGTCAATCCTGTTGAGACCACCGGCAGAGGTTTCGCCACTCAGACCCGCATTTATAACTTCAACATTATGTCCTTTATCGTTAAGTGCTTGCTCTATAAGGTGAGGGAAGGCCTGCTCTTTAGATAATCCGTAACCGGCAGTAAGACTGTCTCCAAAAAATAAAATGGTAGTAGTTTGTTCCTTAAAAGAAAGCGCTACAGTTGAAATAAAAAATACTACTAGAAAAAAAATGCGTTTATTAATACTCATTATTTATAAAGATATGGTCGTGATAATTTAATTGATCAAATTTTACACCAAAAATACTACCACTCGTAAAAAAGAATAAACATATTCAAGTATTAAACGCTTTAAATTCAAGCTTGTTACCCGTTCATTATGCCCATTATATTAAGTATAGAAAACCTCACTAAATCATTTAAAACCGGAAATAAATCACTTACTGTACTCGACAACGTCAGCTTCGATGTAGAAGAAGGTGCGAGTATGGCCATAGTTGGCCCTTCAGGAAGTGGAAAAACTACTTTATTAGGTTTATGTGCAGGATTAGATGTTTCAACCTCTGGTACTGTTTCTTTAGTAGGCATTAAGCTCAATGCTTTAGATGAAGACGATAGAGCGTATGTGCGTAATCAACACGTAGGCTTTATATTTCAAAATTTTCAGTTATTGCCTACCCTCACAGCGCTCGAAAATGTGACTGTACCGCTTGAGTTGAGAGGTGAGAAAGGATTTACAGAAAAGGCTAAAGCTCTTTTGGAACGAGTCGGCCTGGGAGAGCGTATGAGTCACTATCCCTCAGAACTCTCTGGTGGAGAGCAGCAAAGAGTGGCGATGGCAAGGGCATTTATTACTTCACCTAAAATCTTATTTGCAGACGAACCTACTGGTAATTTGGATGAAGAGACAGCACATCGGGTAACGGAATTGCTTTTCGAAATTAATAAAGAGCAGGGCACAACTCTCGTGCTCGTGACACATAACATGGAGCTTGCCGAAAATACTGAGCGCATCGTGCAGCTCAAGGGAGGTCGATTAGTAGCAGATAAGAAGTCGCTAACAGCCTCCTGATATGGAATATATTATTAAAATCAAGAAGAAAACAACCAACCTGTTTAAAGATAAATGGGTCTGGAAGATGGCCTGGAAAGATGCCCGAAATAATTTCTCAAGACTCTTTTTATTTATTTCGTCTATAGTTATCGGTATAGCCGCCTTAGTTTCTATCGATTCGTTTAATATCAATCTTCAAAACAACATCGACAGTCAGGCAAAAGACCTGTTAGGCGCTGATTTTGTGGTTAAAGCCAATAAAGAGTTTGAAGATGAGCTGATGTCAGCTTTTGATTCTTTGGATGCTCCTCAGGCGGAAGAAGCCAATATGGCGAGTATGGCCATGTTTATGACCAGTACACCCGGCACACGATTGGTAAGGGTTGTAGCTCTGGAAGGACCATTCCCATTTTATGGAGATATAGAAACATTGCCGTCTGATGCTTATGAAAAGCTTAAAACAGGCCAATACGCTATGGTTGATGAGAATCTGGCCAGCCAATACGATGTGAGTGCTGGTGACTCTATTAAAGTGGGATACCTCACATTTAAAGTAGCGGGTGAAGTGAGCAAAATCCCGGGAGGAGGTGGAATTCAGTCCACTTTTACGCCATCGGTGTATTTTGATAAAAAGTACTTAGACTCTACAGGGCTCGTACAATACGGAAGTCGTGTAAACTATCGAAGGTATTTCAAGGCAAATAGTGAAGAAGAGGCAAATGCCATGCTCGATGAGCTGAAGCCAACTATTAGAAAATATGGCCATTCGTTTGATGATGTTGAGGAGCAGAAAGAAGACCTGGGTGAGGGCTTTCAGAACCTGTATAAGTTCTTTAATCTACTTGCCTTCATAGCCCTGATTTTAGGCTGTATAGGTGTAGCAAGTTCTGTGCATATATATGTGAAAGAAAAAAGAAAAACCGTAGCGGTCTTGAGGTGTATAGGTGCTTCCGGGTGGCAGGCCTTTAATATATTTTTTATACAAACAATCGCATTAGGTCTACTGGGAACACTGCTGGGAATCGGTTTGGGTCTACTGATTCAATACGCTTTGCCCGTACTATTACAAGAGTTTATACCGTTTGAGCTGGAGCTTTCGCTGGCATGGAGAGCCATAGGGCAAGCACTTTTGCTGGGGCTTATAATTTCTATGCTCTTTTCTGTACTTCCATTGGTTTCGGTGAGGTTTGTACCACCTCTTTCTGTGTTAAGAGCGACTTTTCAACCATTACAGCGGATTTCTAAAGTAAGGGTAACGGTGATTGTCTTGATTATTCTTTTCCCTCTGTTATTTGCTGCCTATCAAACCAAAAGTATTGTAACAGGTCTGTTCTTTTTTGCAGCATTAATGATTGCGTTCTTAAGTCTGGCAGGTGTGGCATATGCGCTTATGAGACTGGTAAAACGATATTTCCCTTCTGGTTGGAGTTTTATTTGGAGACAAAGTCTTGCCAATTTATTTAGGCCTAATAACCAGACCATTGTGTTAGTTGTGGTAATTGGTTTAGGTGCTTTTTTGATCGCTACACTCAATATCGTACAAAATAGCCTGCTAAACCAGGTGGAGTTTGTAGGGCAGGAAAACCAGTCTAATACTATTCTTTTTGATATACAGCCACCACAAAAAGAAGGTGTGGTGAAGCTTACAAAAGAAAATGATTTGCCGGTACAGCAGCTGGTACCAATAATTACTTGTCGGATAAGTAAAATTAATGGAAAGAGTGTAGCTCAAATACAGAGAGACACCACTGATTCGATACCCAATTGGTCGATTACCAGAGAATATAGAGTTACATATCGGGATACCCTCAATGCCTCAGAAACCCTCACCAAGGGGAAAGTACAACAAATTAGTAATGACTCCATTTATGTGACAATCTCTGAAGGAATGCAGGAAAACCTCATGGTTGATATTGGAGATACGGTTGAATTTGATGTGCAGGGTGTGCCAGTGAAAACATATATTGGCGGGATAAGGGATGTTGAGTGGCCAAAGGACCCTCCCAACTTTATATTTGTTTTTCCGACCGGGGTATTAGAAGAGGCACCTCAAATTTATGTATTAACCACACGAATTGAGGCTCAAACGCAGGCAAATGCTTACCAGCGTGAATTGATCACACTATACCCCAATGTATCACTTATTGACCTGAGACTTATCCTCTCAACCATAGATGAGTTTTTTGGGAAAGTATCATTTGTTATTCAGTTTATGGCACTGTTTAGTATAATCACGGGTCTGGTGGTTTTAGCAGGAGCTGTTATTAATAGCAAATATTTGAGACTAAGAGAAAATGTGTTGCTTAGAACAATAGGGGCTGTGAAAAAGCAAATTATCGGTATGACTATATTGGAGTATGCTTATCTCGGCTTTTTTGCAGGATTGACGGGTATTGGACTGTCTGTATTATCAGGTTGGATTTTAGCTATTTACTTCTTTGAGATAATTTTTCTGCCTGATATTCTGGGGTTACTCTACATTTGGGTAGGAATCATGGTGCTTACAATTGTTGTAGGATGGTTTAACACCAGGGATGTTTTATACAAGTCACCGTTAGAAGTCCTGAGAAAAGAGAGCTAGATTAATTATATTTAAGTTAGGTCATTTTATAATTATACAGTATAATGCCTCTGTCAAAGAATCTCAAATGGTCAGTTTGCTTTATTCTCTTGCTATTTTGTCGAGTTGCATCAGCCGACACACCTGGTATAATATTTATAGAAAATAAAGGGCAGTGGTTAACCGGAGCATTATTTGGCTCAGATATTCCGGGTGGTAATTTCTATATAACCGAGTATGGCTTTTCTTACCTGATGTACGACACCGAAGACATCTGGAATAATCATCATAATATGCATAAGACTAGTGATGCGTTGTCTCACGACCATGCGCATGAAGCAGGGCAAGAGTCAAAACTGCAAATGCATATGTTTCATGCAGACTTTGTGAATGGAAATTTTGATAACGTAAGACCTCATAGAGTTAGAAATACTAAGTACAATTATTATTTTGGCAACGATCAGTCTGATTGGGTGAGCGCAGCTAAAGGTTATGAGCAAGTCAAGATTGATAACTTATACCCCGACATCGATCTACATTTATCTTCTGAGTCTTGGAGTCTTAAGTATGATTTAATTGTAAAGCCTGGAGCTTGTACTGAAGATATTGAGATTAATTATCGAGGCGTCAAAAACATAAGTTTATCAAATGGGAATTTGGTCATACAAACGTCATTTAACGAGATCATAGAAAATCGCCCGTATGCCTACCAACTGATCAATGGTAAAGAGGTAGAGGTAGTTTGTGAGTATCAACTCACGGGAAGCAAACTTAGCTTCGATTTACCATTTGGTTATGACGAGCGTTATGACCTAATTATTGATCCGCTTTTAATTTTTTCTACCTACTCTGGGTCTCCAGCTGATAATTGGGGTAACACTGCCACTTTTGGCGAAAATGGTAAACTATACTCCGGGGGCATTACCAATCATTTTAGGAATACTGAATTTTTGGGTGAGTTTCCAGCAACTGAAGGTGCCTACCAAACCGATTGGGCCGGAGTTTGGGATCTGGCGATTATCAAATATGACTCCACCGGATCAGACGTGGAATATGCTACATATCTAGGTGGAAGCGGGTCAGAAGTTCCGTTAAGTATGATTATGAATAGTAAGAAAGAACTTCTGATACTGGGAGTTACGAATTCTACAGATTTTCCTACAACCACTGGTGCCTATGAATCATCATTTCAAGGAGGGTCGTTCATTTCTACTATTTTGGGTGTCTCATTTGATAATGGCAGTGATTCATTTGTTCTGAAACTTAGTCAGGACGGGTCAGCCTTAGAAGCGAGCACATACTTTGGAGGGAACGGGAATGACGGTCTCAATGATAGTGATGGAGCACTAACTAAAAATTATGGCGATGAACAACGAGGAGAAATTTTCATTGATAATCTAGATAACATATACATTATAGGAAGCACTTCTTCAACAGATTTATTTCCTTCTGAAATAAACTCTTTCGACAGCGTTTACGGAGGAGGGTTGTCAGACGGGTTTTTGGTAAAATTTGATGATGGTTTAGAAACTGTGGAATGGGGTGGTTATCTGGGTGGAGCCGGTACGGATACAGGGTTTGCTGTAAAAGTTGACAGTAAAAATGACGTTTTTATAGCAGGAGGCACCAATAGTAGTGATTTCCCTGTAAGTGATAGCAGCTCAATATATAATGGTAATATTGATGGATGGGTGGCACGGCTTAATCAGGATTCTGTTAAAATTAACAAAAGCCAATTCTTAGGAACCACCAGTTATGATCAGGTTTATTTTTTAGATATCGACAGTAATGATGATGTCTATTTGCTGGGCCAAACAAGAGGTAGTTATCCTGTAACAGGATCTGTTTATAATAACCCAGGTGGAGGTCAGTTTTTACATAAATTGACTAATGACTTAGACTCTACGATTTTTTCCTTGCCTTTTGGCAGTACGGGTAGGAGAGAGCCAAATATTTCGCCTACAGCCTTTTTAGTTAATGATTGTAACAATCTATACGTAGCTGGTTGGGGAAATACACAAGGCAATTTTCGCGATGATAATTATGTAAGGCTTAGTACCAATGGTTTACCAACTACAACCGATGCACTTAGATCAACTACAGATGGAGATGATTTCTATTTGTTCGTTTTAGATGCAGACGCTACTTCATTATTATATGCCACCTTCTTTGGAGGAAGTGATGCTCTGGTACATGTAGATGGTGGCACCAGTAGATTTGATAAAAGCGGTATAGTGTATCACTCTGTATGCGCAAGTTGTACCGGGTCATCTTCCTTTGAAGTAACAGATAACGCATGGTCTACACAGAATGGTGCCAACGGTGGGTGCAACAATGCAGCCTTTAAATTTGACCTGGCTTCTCTAAGAGCAGTGCTGCAAACCAACAATACTGCACTCACACAGCCAGGTTACAAAACGGTTTGCCTCCCCGATAGCATCGTTTTTCAGAATCTAAGTATCGGTGGTGAGATGTACAAATGGCAATTTGGTGATGGTCAGGAGATTACAACTGCAGAAAAGATAGATATCACCTATCAATATGGTAGTGCCGGGAGGTACGAGGTCGTACTTACCGCATTTGACCCTAATACCTGTACTGCTCAGGATGTCACAAGTACAGTGGTTGATGTTTTTGATCCTATTCATAGAGCTGGTGATGATGCAGTTATTTGTGTAGGGGAGGAGTTCAGATTGACTGCTTCAGGGGGACTCAACTACTTCTGGATAAGCGATGATAGTACGTTTACATCTGATTTGGTGCGACCAATAGTTCAACCTAGTGATACTACCTCCTATTTTGTGGAAATTTCAGATGCTAATTGTACTACACTTGATACGCTTACGGTTGATGTTATACCTGAAGTCAATTTTGATTATGACATAGAAAAAGTGCATGACTGCAAGTCACGTCCAGATTTAAAGTTGATCAATAGAGATACCACAGCCAGTTACACCTGGCATTTGGGTGATGGCACTACCTCAGATTTATTGGAGTTCACACATTCTTATAAAAAAGATGGTTCATATTCAGTGCAGCTAATTGGGAAAAATGGAAAGTGCGTGTATCAAAGAGATTCAACAGTAAGTATGGTCACAGTTAAAGTGCCTAACGTTTTTACCCCTGGGGATGGCCATCCAAACGGAACCTTCGAGATTATCAGTTCAACACAAGAGGATTTAAGAATTTATAACAGATGGGGTAGGCTCGTTTATGAAAGCGATGACTATCAGGATGACTGGACAGCTGAAGAGGTGCCGGGGGGTGTTTATTATTACGAAGTCGATATCGAAAACGAAACCATCTGCACGGGGTGGGTTCAGGTGTTTAATTAACCTAAAACAATAACCACAACAGGATTAGTGTAACCACAAAAACCATCAAAGCAATTACGTCTTTGTGGATTTTCATTTCAATACCCGGTAAACATTTTTTCTATCCTACTTATAATACCTCTCAGGATGTCAAAATAGAGCGTTATTATTAAAAATACAGACATCATCCAGATAATGGAAAGATTGAAATACAGTGTATCTATGGTATAGCCTAAAAAGTGCTTTTTAGCTACATAAAACTGCGACCTGTAATCAAACATATGATCAGGTGTTGGGTCTTTGTATATAGGAAATATCTTCTGTACTAGTTTTCCATTGCTCTCTATTATCCTGTGTTGCTCATGCTGGTTCCTCACGATCTCTGCAATGGCCTCATTTCTATACCTGTCTTTAAATGCATCGAAAGCAGCCCTATCTTCCTCGGTATTTGTACGATTAACAATGATTTTATCTTTGGTTTTATCTGCATTGTTATATCTGCGAGTATAAAAAGCCCTAAGATTTTCTAAAAAGGAATACGTTTCTGAGTACAGGGTGGAATCAAAACTTTGTAATTGAAGCTGATCTAGTTTTGTAAATTTATCATCACCAACGATTTCCAGTTCTTTTGCAATTTCATTTCTTAAGAGCTTAAGGTTAGCCTTCATCTTCTGTTCAACTTCCTCATCATCCTTTCTGAAGTTATTTAAATTATATTGCAAGCTTGATTCTAAAGCAGGTATATAGTACAATTTCTTATAATCGGCATCGGCCATTACTTTCTCATAGGGGTAAAAAAGCTCTTCATATTCGTTGTCTTTAAACTGACTGACCATAGCAGCTTCAAACGCCCACCTCGAAGCCATCAAATCACCCACCAATGGCACTTCTCCGGCAGAACTGAGATCAGGGTTTAGCTTATCAAATTTCACAACGACTCCACTCAATACAAGCTGGGGAATTAATAATATCGGAATGATAATGTAAATCGTTACAGCAGAATTAAAGGCAGAGGAAATATTTAAGCCCATAACGTTGGCCATGCATGAAGTTGAAAACAAAATCATCCAATGTGTGAGTAACATACCATCTATTTCTAAGATCACGTTACCTATGATCACGAATGTAAGGGTCTGAATTGCAGATAAGGTAAAGAGGATTGAGATTTTAGAAAAAAGGTAGCTGCTGCGGCTAAGATTAAGGAACGACTCTCTTTTTAAAATTTTTCGATCTCTAATAATTTCTTCTGCGCTTACCGTAAGGCCCATAAATAACGCGACAATCACGCTCATAAAAAGATAAGCCGGGATATTCAGGTTGGTGCTAAACGAGTAACCCAGATGGATTGTATTGTCTTTGTTATAATACCTGACAATGTAGGCGAGTAATAAGGCTAATACTGGAGCCTCAAGAAGATTAATCAGCAAATACTGTTTGTTACTGAGTTTGGCGAGCACATCTCTTGTAGCAAATAACCTCAGCTGCTTAAGTTTATTGGGGATGTTGAGTGTAGAGTGAGGTGGAATTTCTGTTTTATTTACCTTCGGCAGTTTGGTTTTCTCTTCATAGTACTGATTCCACTGCTCAGGAGATACTTTTCTTTCGTTGGTAAAATTGCCGTACTCGTTGATTACCTTCGTTTCGATAATATTAAATATCTGTTCCGGGTTCACGTTTCCGCACTCTATGCACTCTCCTTGCTCACTATTTATCAGGTTTATTATGCCTTTAAAATAAACTACTGCCTCTACCGGGTTGCCATAGTAAATCTGATACCCACCCGTGTCGAGTATTACCAACTTGTTAAACATTTTAAAAATGTCGGAAGAAGGCTGGTGGATTACAACAAAGACCAATTTCCCTTTAAGTGAGAGCTCTTTGAGCAAGTCCATTATATTCTCAGAGTCTCGGGAAGAAAGACCGGATGTTGGTTCATCAACAAATAAAACGGAGGGCTCTCTCAACAATTCCAAACCAATATTTAACCTCTTTCTCTGTCCACCACTAATGGTTTTCTCAAGAGGTGAGCCCACTTTGAGGTCTTTTGTTTCTTGTAAGCCGAGGTTTATTAATGTCTGAGTAACCAGCTTGTCAGTCTCGCTCTCATCGAGGTTGTCAAAACACAACTTGGCCGCATAAAAGAGGTTTTGATATACCGTGAGCTCTTCAATTAGGAGATCGTCCTGAGGGACAAAGCCTATTACGCCTTCTATTTTTTCTGGTTCACGATGTATGTCAATTCCATTTATAAGTACCTCACCTTCACTGGGTACTTCATGGCCGTTTAGTACGTTGAGCAGCGTAGATTTACCCGCTCCACTAGCGCCCATGAGCCCAACCAGCCGACCTGACTCTTCTGCAACATTGATGTTGCGGAGGCCAAGCTTACCATTTTTAAATTTGAAAGAGATGTTGTTGGCTTCAAAGCTAATTTTCTTGTCGTTGCCACCAGACATAAACTTACTGATCACATCTCCATAATAAATAGGATCAGCTTTGTCTACGCGCACGGTAGAACCATTACCAAAAACGGCTATTTTATCATTTTTTAAGGGCACACCATTTAAATAAACCTCTTTAGGACCCAGGTATTTAATGAAATATGAGTCTGCCTCACTCAGGTTGAGGAAGCACAAAAAGCCTTGTAATTTACTTCGTTTGAGATGTTTGAAATTTGGCTTGTCGTAGTCATGGCTGTCGGCAACTAAGATTGCCTCATCATAAAAGCTTTCCGGTGTTTTGCCCACCACAAATGCTTTAATTAGTTTTACCTCTCTATGGTTAACGTTAAAAGCCTTAGCAATGGCATTTAGCAATTCTTCTTCGCGACCCGAAATATGACCATCAGCTAATATAATAGCCATCAGCTCAAGAAGAATGACTACTTTTTGTTTTTGTGTAAGCTCCTGATTTATTTCATGGCAAATGACATCTATTCTTCGCTGCTCTTCTTTTGTATCAACAGTTTCATCTACTATAATCGAGTCGCTATAGTCATCAAACTCTTTGAGGTAACCTTCTACAGCGTTTCTATTGAGATTTTCTGATAAGAAAGTGGCTATCTGGTCTCGCTCTTGTTGGGTGACATCGTCTTCTTTGGCAACAATCGCAAAGAGTTTGATAATAGCTTTGAGTAAAGGCTCGCTCATAGTACAACTTAAATACGAAGTAAAATACTAATATAATATCTGAAAAATAAAAAAGGGATCATGTTTTGATCCCTTTTAAATGCTAATATCGTTTGATATGCCTTATTCAGTAATGCCGTTTCTTATGTCAGCTACTTTAGCAGTGATACCTATTAAAGTTTCGTCTGACAACACAAGGTCAGCTCTGTTGTTTTTAATTTGCTCTTCGATATTCAATGACTCGTAGTCTTTCTGAAGCTCTTTAAAGCCAGCAAGTAAGTCAGTAACAGGGTCTGTTTGCTCAATATTACCAAGCATATTAACCAAATCTTCGATGGCTTTCTCTTGCTCAAGTACAACTCTGATGAGTGGTGTTAAAACAAGATTTCTGCTATCATCAGGTAAGATGTCTTTAGGGTAAGTTTTGATTAACTCAGTAGAAATGTAAAGTCCTTCTACGAAAGAACCTGTGATTACCAACGCAGCAAGTTTGTTTCTGCTATCATCTTTAAGGTAATTTTCGGTTTCTTTTATTGTTTCGTTAAGCAAGTAAGCCAAAGAATCTTTTCTAGAAAGGTTGCTTTCAAATCTTTGGATTAGTTCACTGTTAAAAGAACCTGTAATGCCTAAATTGTCAGCCAATTTCTTAGCAGAAGTCATGTAGTTAAGTGCTTCCTGTACCTTGTCGTATGATACTAAATAACCAATATCGGCAGCATAAACACCAAGATTTAACGAAGCCTTGTCATTTCTTGAAGCATATTCGTCAGCGCGGTTTTGATCATTAATTAATGTCTCGTTAAACTCAGCTCCTGTAGCTTCTAGTAAAAAAGGAATTTCAGATGGAGAGGGTATCTCATATACCACTTCCTGAATTTGTCCTTTAAGGTCAGATTCTGCCTGCTCAAATTCGTCT
>NZ_SMMD01000592.1 GCF_009711475.1 Fulvivirga aurantia | reverse complement strand
ATTGCTATTGATCAGGGTACGACTAGCTCAAGGGCTGTTTTGTTTGATGCAGAGGCGCAGATGATTGCCATCGAACAGCAGGAGTTCAGTCAGTATTTTCCTAAATCAGGGTGGGTAGAGCACGACCCGGAAGAGATTTGGTCATCGCAAGAAAAAGTATTGGTAGACCTCATAGAAAATAACAAAATAGACTCAAAGGAAATCGCTGCTATTGGCATTACCAATCAAAGAGAAACTACCATAGTCTGGGATAGGTCTAACGGGAAGCCTATACATAAAGCCATTGTGTGGCAAGACAAACGAACTTCCAAATTTTGTGATGAGCTCAAAGAACAAGGCCATGAGGATTATGTTAGAAAAAATACCGGACTGGTTATCGATAGCTATTTTTCCGGAACAAAGGTAAAGTGGATTCTCGACAATGTAGATGGTGCCAGGCAAAAAGCTGATAAAGGCGAACTGTTATTTGGTACGGTCGATTCCTGGCTGGTTTATAAGCTGACGGAAGGGAGTAAGCATTGTACCGATCACACCAACGCTTCCAGAACAATGCTGTTTAACATCAAAGAAATGAAGTGGGACGATAAGATGCTCGATTTGCTTGACATACCCAAAAGCATGGTGCCTGAAGCAATGGCCTCAAATGCCCACTTCGGAGATTGGAATTACAAAGGACAAACTATTCCAATCCATGGAATTGCCGGTGACCAGCAAGCAGCACTTTTCGGACAAACCTGCATAGAGCCGGGAATGGCAAAGAACACATATGGTACAGGTTGTTTTATGCTTATGAATACAGGTGATGAGCTTCATGAATCTAAAAATGGCCTTTTATCTACCATAGCTTACAGCTTGGATGAAGAAACCAAGTACGCCCTGGAGGGTAGTATTTTTATAGCCGGGGCTGTGGTGCAATGGCTCCGTGATGGACTGGAGATCATAGATCACGCTGAAGACACAGAAGATATGGCAGAAGAAGTTTCAGAGGTCGATGACCTGATCATGGTGCCCGCATTCGTGGGTATGGGTGCTCCTTACTGGGATCAGTATGCTCGAGGTGCCATATTTGGCATCAACAGAGACACTAACCGCGCACATTTTGCTAAGGCTGCCCTGGAGTCAATGGCCTATCAAACCAAAGATATCTTAGACGCGATGCAAAAAGATTCAGGCATTACGCTAGAGGAACTTAAGGTAGATGGTGGGGCTGTGAGCAACAATTATCTCATGCAATTTCAGTCCGATTTATTGAATGTACCGGTAATTCGACCAAAGTACAAAGAGTCGACAGCACTGGGAGCAGCACTTATGGCTGGATATGGCGTGGGTATTTTTGATAAAGAGAGACTCAAGTCGTTGCAGGAAGTGGATAAAGAATACACTCCTAAGTGGTCGCAGGAAAGACGAAAAAAAGCCTATGCCTTATGGCAAAAAGCGATCAAAAGAACGCTCAATTGGTTAGATGAAGAATGATGAATTTATTTAATGCACATAACAGACCTCAATTAATCGAGAGGCTCAGCAATGAGCAGTATGATTTACTCATCATTGGGGGTGGTGTAACAGGGGCCGGAATCGCTTTGGATGCAATAGCGCGAGGTTTAAAAGTGGCTTTGCTAGAAAAGAATGATTTTGCCTCAGGTACCAGCAGTAAATCTACAAAGTTGATCCACGGGGGCTTACGCTACCTAAAACAGTTTGAAATCGCCCTGGTGAGAGAGGTCGGAAAGGAGCGGGCTGTGGTTCATCAACTGGCTCCCCATCTTGTGCAATCAGAAAAAATGTTGCTTCCACTCATAAAAGGGGGGACTTATGGTAAGATTCTCACTTCTTTTGGCCTTATGATTTATGATGTATTGGCCGGGGTAGAAAAGGTAGATCAGCGAAAAATGCTTTCTAAAGAAGAGACCATGAGTCGCGAGGAGCTTTTGGATGAAGCTAAAATTGAAGGTGGAGGCTTATACGCAGAATATCGTACTGACGATGCGCGCTTGACCATTGAGATTATGAAAACTGCCGTAGCACGTGGTGCACATATGATCAATTATGCAGAAGTAACAGATTTTGTATATGACAATAATCAAAAAATATCCGGCATTTCGTGGGTCGATAACCTCACAGAAAAAGAGTATTTGACCAAGGCCAAATATGTCATAAGTGCAGCCGGTCCATGGGTTGATAAGATCAGAGAAAAAAACCATTCATTAAACGAAAAGCACCTACACCTGACAAAAGGGGTACATATTGTTATACCACATGAGAAATTTCCCGTGAGTCAATCGGTGTATTTTGATGTGCCTGACGGAAGAATGATTTTTGCTATTCCACGCGGCAGAGTTACCTATGTAGGTACAACGGATACAGATTTCTTTGGTGATATCGATGATGTACGCACCGACCTGCAAGACGTGATATATCTGTTAGATGGAATCAAGCACATTTTTCCTGAAATCAGACTTACCGTAAGCGATGTTGAATCGAGCTGGGCCGGTCTGCGGCCACTGATTGAAGAGGAGGGAAAGTCTGCATCAGAGCTTTCGCGTAAAGATGAAATTTTTGAATCAGACACAGGCTTACTTTCGATTGCAGGAGGAAAACTCACAGGATATCGCAAAATGGCGGAGCGTATCGTTGACAAACTAGCCAGAAAAATTGAGGATCATGAAGAAGTTGATATTCCAGGTAGCAAGACTGAAAATATTGTGCTAGGTGGAGGTGTATTTAAGAATGGCAAAGAAGTGGAGTTGTACACAGCAGAAATATTAGGGAGACTATCAGAGTTGGAGCTTGATGATTATTATGCGGCTTATTTGGTTAGCAATTATGGTCGGCAAACAGATGAGATCCTCAGAGAATTAAAAAATCAACCTCACGACAATAATGAGTTAGCACTTATTCTGGCAGAACTTGATTTTACTATCAAAAACGAGTCAGTACAAACAGCGGTTGATTTCTTTGAAAGACGCACCGGCAGATTGTTCTTTCATATTCAGTCAGTAGATGAATTTAAAGAAGCGGTACTTAAGGCCATGCAAGAGCGCTTTGCATGGAGTGACACTCGCCTGGAAAATGAGCGATTATACCTCAATTCTGAGTTAGATCGGGCTAGAAATTTCAACTAACTAGCCGTGTCGTAGTTTAAAAAACAATATGATTGATGACAATACCAATGTAAAAGCATTTGCAATAATGATCGGTAAGTCATTGATTAAAAGACCGTAAACTAACCAGAGAAAAACTCCCAAACTAAATATCAGAAACATCCCCAGTGAAAGGTCCTTGGCGGATTTAGTTTTCCAGGACTTAATCACCTGTGGTAGAAACGCAATTGTAGTGCAGAAGGCCGCAACCAAGCCGATAAGCGTCACAACACTCATCGTTACTTAGCATTGATGTACTTCCAAACAAGGCTGCTAGCGCCTAAAATCGGAGCATCATCATCTTTCAATCCGGAAGGGAGCAATCTTACTTTTCTACCTCTAAACATAGGCATTAGAAATTTTTCGAGGTTTTCTCTCGCTGGCTCAAACAAGTGTTTCCCTGCTTTAGCTAGACCACCTAAAAGAAATATTGCCTGAGGATCGGTGTGTACCACAAAGTCAGAGAGTTTCATGCCAAGTACACGCCCTGTGTATTTAAAGGCTTCTATAGCAATGTGATCACCTCGTTTGGCAGCTTCAGTGATGGTTTTAGTAGATAGATCGTCAAAGCTTATGGAGCGCAATAGGCTCGGTTCGTTGTAGTCAGCCATGAGTTTGTAAACTGTGCGCCTAATGCCCGTAGCGCTCACATAGGTTTCCAGGCAGCCACGCTTGCCACATCCACAAAAACGACCATTGGCATTTACCAATGTATGTCCGAGCTCACCAGCAAAACCATGGTACCCATATACAATCTCTCCATTGATCACGATACCACTGCCAAGGCCGGTACCCACGGTGAGTACCACAAAATCTTTAAGGTGTTTGGCGTTACCATAAGTCATCTCTCCAAGAGCAGCAGCATTCGCATCGTTTGTGATGATCGCTGGCAGCTCAAATCGCTCTTTTACAATTTCCGCTAGAGGCACAATGTTTTTCCAGGGGAGGTTTGGTGGGTTTACCAATGTGCCATCATGGAAATTAGCATTAGGTGCACCAATACCTATACCCAGAATGTCAGCATGATCAATATTAGAAGGTATAATGCTTTCTAACTCCTTATAAACTGTATCGATGTACGGTTTTATTTCACTATACTCCTGAGTTTTGATCTTACCCTGAGCAAAAATTTCTCCTTGCTCATTGCTAATTCCAAATTTGGTATTAGTACCCCCAATGTCAATTCCAATAGCGTATTTCATACGAATTTTATTAAATCGATAATATTTTAGAAACCCTGAATGCCTCTTCTTCA
>NZ_SMMD01000325.1 GCF_009711475.1 Fulvivirga aurantia | reverse complement strand
ACTCCCAAACTGTTCATACAAACGGACTCAACTTCGCTGCCTGCAAAAAAAACAAGTAAATCAATAAAGTGACATGCTTCTCCTACGATACGGCCTCCACCGACTTCTAAGTCGTGAACCCACATTTCTTTTGGTATAAAACCAGCATTCATAGTTGCTACGATGTTAATAGGGCCTGGGTTATTCCCAAGAGCCTTTTTAATAGCAATGGAATGTGGAGAAAAACGTCTATTAAAACCTACTGTTATGCTTTTTCCTGATTTCCTTTGAGCCTTTATCAGAGCGGTAAGGTCACTTTCATTTAATGCTAATGGCTTTTCAACAAATACATGTTTGTCATTTTCAAGAACCTCTTGTGATAAGGAAGCGTGACTATTATGTCTTGTTGTTACAAAAATTGAGTTTACTTCAGGATCTTTTAAAATGACTTTATAGTCAGATGTAGAGTTAGCAACTTTATATTTTTTAGCTAGTGTTGTGCTGGATAACCCAGAAGAACTAGCCAAATATTTTACATTGGCATTACACTTATTGAGAGCAGGTAAAATGGTAGAGGAAGTAAAATTACCAGCTCCGATAATTCCAATGGTGCCATTTGTTGATTCAAATTTTTGGTCCTTTAAGCTTATTGTTTTAGAAAAAGAAGGTGCATTACTGTATTTAATCAGAGTAGCGATTGACTTTGAATTTGAGATGTTATCATAAATTGACACAACTTCATCCAAGGAGATTTCTTCGGATATTAGTGGAAATACATCTATTGCCTTTGTACTCATTGAATGAAGTATGGCCTCAAAATTTCTTTTTTCTGTCCACCTGACATATGGCAAAGGGTAATCATTGCCCTTGAGTTCATACTCTTCATCATACCTCCCAGGCCCGTAGCTACAAGAGACTTGAAAAGTAAGCTCTTTCTCATAAAAATCAGATCGATCGATATGTAGCCCAATTACTCCAATTAATATAATTCGGCCTCTTTTTCTTGACATATTTGCAGCCTGAGAGATAATGTCATTACTTTTGTTTGATGCTGTAATTAAGACACCATCAGCCCCTACTTGATTAGTATAATTGTGAACGAATTTAACTGGATCTGTTCCATCTGCCAGGCTAATTGCTTCAATACCCTTACTTTTGGCCAATTCAATTTTTGATTGATCAAAATCAAAGCCCACAACCTTACAGCCATTCGCTTTAAGCAGTTCTGCTGTTATTAAGCCAATTAAGCCTAATCCAATTACGACCATAGTTTCTCCCAGAGTGGGGTTACTTAATCTTATTCCTTCTAAACCAATTGCACCTATAACAGTAAAAGCCGCCTCTTTATCGGTAACATTATCAGGAACTTTAGCAACAAGATTTTGAGGGATATTAACTATTTCAGCATGTGGTCCATTCGAAACTACCCGGTCTCCTATTGAAAATTCTGATACTCCTTTTCCTACACCGATTACTTTTCCTACATTGCAATAGCCGAGTGGAAGTGGTTGGTTAAGTTTATTGAATACTGCATTCACAGTTGGCTTAATGCCATCTGTTTTCATCTTATCAAAAACCTGCTTTACTTTTTCTGGTTGTTGTCTAGCCTTGTCAATGAAATTAGCTTTTCCAAATTCAACCAACATACGTTCAGTACCTAGTGAAATTAAGCTTTGCGTTGTTTGAATTTGAACATGTCCATTTTTTACCTGGGGAGCAGGTACTTCTTCAAGGATGGTTTCTCCTGAATTAAGGTTTTGTATTATTTGTTTCATTT
>NZ_SMMD01000119.1 GCF_009711475.1 Fulvivirga aurantia | reverse complement strand
TGTAGACGGTGATGGTGATCCTACCAATGATGATACTGACGGAGATGGTACTCCTGATTTCAGAGACACTGATGACGATGGCGATGGTGTGCCAACCGAGGATGAAGACGTAGATGGTGATGGCAACCCTGCAAACGATGATACAGATGGTGATGGTACTCCAGATTACAGAGATAATGATGACGATGGTGATGGTAAATCGACAAGCGATGAAGACACCAATGGAGATGGCGATCCGACCAATGATGACTGTGACGGAGATGGTATAGCCAACTATTTGGAAGTGGACGATGGTTGTGATGCAATCAATGATGCAGATGGTGATGGAGTCACTGATGATGTTGATAATTGTCCATTAGTTGCTAATGCAGATCAATCAGATATCGATGGAGATGGTATAGGAGATCTTTGTGATGATGATGCAGACGGTGATGGTGTTTCTAACACGGATGAAGACCTGGATGGAGATGGAGACCCTGAAAACGATGATACAGATGGAGATGGTATACCTGATTACAGAGATACAGATGACGATGGAGACGGAGTGCCTACTTCAGATGAAGATGTAGACGGTGAT
>NZ_SMMD01000201.1 GCF_009711475.1 Fulvivirga aurantia | reverse complement strand
TTTTTTTGACCCTAGAAATTGATTTAACCATGATTAAGAAAATACTATCGCTATTTGTACTGGGCCTGATTCTATACAGTTGTGCTACAGTACCAATTACCGGGCGCAAACAACTCAAATTAGTATCTAATTCTGAGATTTTACCATTAAGTTTTGACCAGTACCAACAAGTACTTAAAGAAAATAAGCTTTCTAACAATACCAAATGGGTAAACATGGTCAAGGAAGTAGGGTATAACATTCAAATGGCAACCGAAGAGTATATGAGGCAAAATGGATTGCAAGACAAGATCGCGGGTTATGCCTGGGAGTTTAATCTCATAGAATCTGATGTGGTAAATGCCTGGTGTATGCCAGGTGGTAAAGTGGCTTTTTATACCGGTATCATGCCAATTTGCGAAGATGAAACTGGTGTAGCAGTAGTAATGGGACATGAGGTGGCGCATGCTATTGCCAACCATGGACGTGAGCGTATGAGTCAGGGGCTTGCGGCTAATCTCGGACTAAGTACTGTGAGTGCTGCCATGGGACAAAACCCAACCATGACACAAGAGTTGTTGCTACAGTCGGTGGGTATTGGTACTCAGCTAGGTATGTTGTCTTTTTCACGCACACATGAATCTGAAGCGGATAGAATAGGGCTAATCTTTATGGCAATGGCTGGTTATAACCCTCAGGCCGCACCAGATTTCTGGAAGAGAATGGCCGCTCAAAGCGATGGACAAAGACCGCCTGAGTTTTTATCGACTCACCCGCACCCTGATACCCGAATAAATGACCTAAGAGCTTCGTTGCCAGAAGCTATGAAATATTATAGAAGAAGTAATTAAGTAAAAGTTGAGTGGAGAGCTAGACCTAGTTCTCCATTCTGTTTATTAAGCTATCCACTTCGTAGATAAGCTCTTCTCTTCTCGAGGGCGACAGTAACCATTTTCGCTC
>NZ_SMMD01000490.1 GCF_009711475.1 Fulvivirga aurantia | reverse complement strand
CAAAGCTCTCTTCAGTAGGATTCATAACCATAATAGGTAAATGAATACCATTTCTTCTAAGCGTTACGCCTTCATCGGCATAAGCCACTCCCAAATAATCTACTCGGTGATATTGTAATAGGTTGGCGATTTCCATACTTCCGCTGCCGTAAGCAAAAGCCTTTACCATCACCATGAGTTTACTGCCAGGTTTGATCTTACTTCGATAGAAATTTAGGTTGTGAGTTAGGGCGTCCAGGTTTATTTCAAGGTGCGTACCATGGATTTTGTCCTCCAGCTTTCTTACAATTTGCTCTAACTTGAAGAAACGAGCGCCCTTAACTAAAATCAGCTCCTGGTCAAATGTAGAAAGGTCATGTTCGGCTAAAAACTGCTCAGTAGAAGTATAAGATTTGGTGATTAGCTCCTTCGATAAATGAGCAGAGATTTCCGGTCCTATAGTTATTACTTTATAGAGTGATGCCGCTTTAAGTTGCTTGCCAATTGACTCATACAATGCCTCTTTAGATAAACCTGTTTGCAACAAGTCAGAAATGATGAGGGTTTTATTTTTAAGTTGTTTTTGACTGGTTAGAAAGTCTAAAGCCACCTGTAGTCCACCCAGGTCGCTATTATAAGTGTCGTCAATGATGAGACATCCATTTAGTCCACGTTTGAGCTCAAGACGCATTTTGAGGTTTTTAAGTGCATTGAGCCCCTCCTGAATTACTTCCTGTGCAAAACCTCTTAACAGCATAAATGCAATACAATGCATGGCATTTTCTACAGAAGCGCTATGTGTAAAAGGCAAAATAAACTTTAGTGGTGAGTTGTAATAAAGCTCCAGGTGTGTCTTCCCATCAATATTTTTCTGGTTGCTAATTACAATATGGCTGTTTGGGTCTTTGCCCCAGGTAAAACTTTTATCACGTAGTTCAGCATCTATCTCTTCATAATCTTTGCAATAGATCACCCGATCACTGTTCGTGAAAAGTTGTGCCTTCTCTTTTATCTTTTGTTCACGATTTTCAAAACCTTCATCATGTGCAGCTCCTATCGTAGTAAAAATACCAATGCTCGGCCTTATGATTTTGGCGAGTTTAGCCATTTCACCGGATCTAGAAATACCAGCTTCGAAAATGGCCATCTGATGATTGTCGGATAAGCGCCATACAGATAATGGTACACCTACCTGGCTATTATAACTCCCCGGACTTTTAAGTACCGCCAGGTGTGGGTTTAAAAGTTGTGCCAGCCACTCTTTTACAATGGTCTTGCCATTACTTCCCGTAATTCCGACCACAGGAATGTCGAAGTTAGCTCGCTGGTAAGTAGCCAGCTTTTGAAGTGCTTCCAGGCTACTATCAACTTTAATTACATTGAGGTTTGAAGTATCTGGTAAGTCAACATCCTCTTCTAAAACAAATTGGTGAATGCCTTCTGAAATTAAGGGTTGAATGTATTCATGCGCATTATGTCTTACTCCTTTTATAGCAAAAAAGACCGCACCCTGAGAAGGCACTACCTTTCTACTATCCGTCAAAAGGTGATCGATTGGCCAGTCAGGACTGTCACAGCGGATCACCTTACCGCTTGTAATCGCCACCAGATCACTAAAAGTTATTGTCATAGATCAGTAAAACTAGTAATTAATGGAATTATAAAGTAAGAACCATTTCGTATTGGTTGATTTGGTTTTCAAATCCTAACCGCTCAAAGAAGGTGAGTGTTTCTTTGGCCTCAATATTTATATTGATAACAGTCAAGTTTTTTTGAATGCTTAGCTCATACATATAGTTAAGCAAGGCCGCACCTATACCATGTTGCCTGAATTTATTGTCAACTGCAATCTGACTCACCCTACCTGCCGCTGACTGAAATATGGCATACCCCACACACGCTCCATCAAGATGAGCTTCTATGATGCTCTCATTGGCAAGATTTTGAGATATCATTTGACTACAGTCTAAAAAGGAGGGGTCATCTGTAGCAAACCTTTCATACAAATGCCATGTAGGTTCTTTAACAGCGTAAATTTTAATAGGAAAATCGACACGCCTTTTAAGTTTATATGGTGAAGCCAGTCGAAAACATTTATATGTTTTAGATTTTGTGAAACCAACATTGGTGTAGGCTTTAATAGCCCTTTGGTTCTCAGTTAGTACCTCGAGCACACATTGCTTAATTCCACGATCGTGTAGCAAGGGGGTAAGGTATTCATACATCCCCTCCGTGAGTTTCTTACCTCTATAAGGTGGCCGTACTCCTGTGCCACCATTGTATGCAGTTAGCTTGCCTTCGTAATAATTCACTGAAGTGAATATAAAACTGCACAGGTTCTCTTCATCAAAAGCAGCTACTGAAAGACCAAAGTCAATCTTTAACTTTTCTACAAACTTTCTTACGAACTGCTCTTTGCTCAATTTAAAATCGATGGGGTAATCAGAAAATGCACTTAGAAATGCCAAATACATGTCTGTAAGATCAAGTGCTTTGAGCTGTCTAAATGTAAACTCATGATCCATATTAGTGCAATTTGGAGCCATTAGGAACAGAAGACTCAGTGGTAGCTATTACTATGTCTCCATTTTCATCGGTAAATCCTGTGATCAGCACCTGAGATTTAATTGGCCCGATCTGTTTTTCGGGAAAGTTAACCACACAGATAACCTGCTTACCCTCCAAATCTTTAGGGGAGTACTTTCCAGTAAGTTGAGCGCTGGATTTTTTTACACCTATATCACCCAAATCCACATGTATGATATAGGCTGGCTTATGTGCTTTTTCAAATGGCTCAACTCGTGTAATTGTACCGACCCGAATATCTACCTTTGTAAAGTCATCTATTGTAATGTGTGACATAAACGCTGTTTTTGACCAATTATATGTTTACGTAAGTTAGCGCAAATAGAAGGATTTGCAACTTTCTCTAAAATATTACGTATATTAGACAACTTCATGAAAACCCGGAGCTATATATTGAGTTCTATGCTGGCAATAGGTGCCTTATGCATCACTGAGTTATCCTATGCTCAAGAAGAAGGATTTAATCTTCCCGGTGGTGGATACGGAGATGAAGGTACAAGTACAACAAATGTCTCAGGCGAGAGATATCGCAGTGGCTACACTGTAGAGCCTGTAAAAAAGAGAGAAGAAACCAGAGAAAGAGATACTTCTAAAAAGCAGTCTAAGCCGGAAACGAAAAAGCAAGAACCTGCAACTAAAAGCACTTCTCCTGCGAAAACAAAAGATCAGCCTAAAGAACCTGCGACTAA
>NZ_SMMD01000715.1 GCF_009711475.1 Fulvivirga aurantia | reverse complement strand
AAAATAATACGCAGCATTGTGTAGTATTTTTACTTAGCATCGGTTAAAGCTTTGGTGTAGTTTCGCTAACTTTAAGCTTTAAAAATTGAAGCTATCATGAAGCAGTATTTAGATTTAATGCAGGACATCATAGATAATGGTGCAGAGAAGGGAGATCGTACTGGCACAGGAACACTTTCTGTGTTTGGAAGACAATTGAGATTTAATCTTCAAGAAGGCTTTCCGCTACTCACCACCAAAAAACTGCATATAAGATCGATCATTCATGAGTTGCTTTGGTTCTTAAGTGGAGACACCAACATTAAATACCTCAAAGACAATGGTGTGTCTATCTGGGACGAATGGGCGGATGAAAATGGAGATCTCGGTCCCGTATATGGTTATCAATGGAGAAGCTGGCCAGCACCAGATGGTGGTAAGGTCGATCAGATTGCTCAGGCCATTGAGCAAATAAAGACTAACCCAAACTCAAGAAGACATATTGTAAGCGCCTGGAACCCTGCTGAGGTTGATAATATGGCTTTGCCTCCATGTCACGCACTCTTTCAATTTTATGTAGCCAATGGTAAGTTATCTTGCCAGCTGTATCAAAGAAGCGCAGATTACTTTTTAGGCGTACCCTTTAATATAGCATCTTATGCTTTGCTCGTACATATGTTTGCGCAGCAATGCGATCTTGAGCCTGGAGAGTTTGTATGGACAGGTGGAGATGTGCATCTCTATTCCAACCATTTAGATCAAGCCAGAGAACAATTGTCGAGAGATCCAATGGCTTTACCTCAATTAAATATTACCAGAAAACCAGCTTCCATTTTTGATTACAAGTTTGAAGACTTTAAAATCGAAAATTACGAAGCACACCCATCGATCAAGGCACCCATAGCCGTATAAAAAATTTCTCTTTGAGCAAGACACTACAAGCATTGTAGAATAGCTTGCACAATATAAAACGCCATTTGTCGGTTTAACGGCCTGACAGCGTACTGCACAGTTTTTGGCTTAGGATTAATAACGTTTAAACCTAACCAACTAAACTGATGAGTATAATACAGATTATTTTAGCGATTTTCATCCCGCCACTTGCGGTGGCATTGAGTAGAGGGTTATCCGGTGATTTTTGGATTAACCTTCTATTGACTATTCTCGGAATTGTTCCGGGTATCATTCATGCGTTCTACGTACTAACTAAGTAGGCCATGAGTACAGCACACGAATTAAAAAGTACAGCAAATAAGCTATCTTCAGGCGATACCAAAGAGAAATTTGCCCGGTTCGGAATAGGGGCTAAGGGATTTGTTTATTGCCTAATTGGAGGACTTACCGCTATGACAGCTTTTGGCTTGGGTGGTAAAAAGACCGGTAGCGGTGGAGCTTTAGAAACCCTATCAGGAGGAACATTCGGTCAAATTTTATTGATTTTAACAGCAGTAGGTCTGGTCGGCTTTGTCTTTTGGAGATTTTATCAGGCCTTTGCCGACCCTGAAGATAAAGGTAATGACGCCAAAGGATTAGCCAGAAGGTTCGGCTATTTTTCCAGTGGTGTATTTTATTGCTTTTTAGCGTTTACGACAGTAAAAATTTTACTCGGAAGCAGCTCAGGTGGTGGATCCGGTAGTAACGAAACTATCGTTTCAACACTTTTACAAGAAACATACGGACAGATACTAGTCGGTATTTTGGGAGCTATTTTCGCTGGCAAATCCATTTATCAATTATATAGAGCGTTATCCGGTAAGTTTAAGGATAAGGTAAAAGAATCAGGCCTTGACCAGAACACGCAAAAATTTGTACTCAACTCAGGTAGGGTAGGGTATATCTCAAGAGGGATAGTAATAGCAATTATTTCCTTTTTAACCTTTAGAGCTGCCTTTACTGCAAACTCAAGCAGCGCTGGTGGTACTAAACAAGCCTTTGAATTTTTACAAAACGAATTTGGAGCAATAACCTTAGGAGTTATTGCACTCGGCTTATTCTCATACGGTGTCTTTATGTTTATAAAAGCGCGCTATCGTGAGATGAGCATGGATTAAAAATAGATTTATAACCACGAACTAAACTTGAAATTTAAAACCAAAAATTATGAAATTATTATATTATTCAGCTTTTGCAATTGGAGCAGCTTTATTCGCTAGCTGCGATGTAGATAAAACTGAACAAGGAGAAGCACCAGAATTAGATGTCGATGTAGAGGCAGAGTCTGGTGAAATGCCAGAATACGATGTAGACTGGGCCAATGTAAATGTTGGCACAAGAACAAAAACCATGAAAGTACCTAAAGTGGTAGTGGTAATGGAAGAAGAGGAAGTAGAAGTGCCATACCTTGATATGAAAATGCCAAATAGTGATGAAGAATCTACTGAAAGAAGTATAAAAGTAGAAGCAGAGGTGTCTGGCAATATGCACGAATTAGAAATAGAGAAGGTGTACGCCACTAAAAATAAACTCATTGTTGTTTCTGAACTGGAGAAAGAAGATGATCCATTAAAAGAAAATCGTGTAAGAGTTTCTGATCAGATTATTATTAATGCACCTGACAATCTGGTTGTTTCTCACTATATTATTGGAGAAAAGCCTGATGGCGACTTCAACAATTCTTACAGATATATAGCTTCAGAAAGCGACATTTCAAACCTTACCACCAATGCCAAGGTAATTTATAAAGATTAAGTTTGATACTCTCTGATAGAAAAGGCTGTCTTGAACTTCAAGGCAGCTTTTTTCCGTTTTGGGCAATAAACTCTACACCCATTAATACTAAAAATACCTTCATGATGCTGAGCAGTACTATTGGTCTTTGGTACACAGGTTGCAATTATATCAGTAGTAATTAGTAGAAAAGAAGAAAGAACAATAATGAGTAATACCTATTTAACAAAAAGAAATTACGCTATTGCAGCAGGCATTACAGCTTTTGCACTAAGCAGTGCTGCAAAATACATCGTAAAAAAATCATACAAGAAAATCACCGGCAATGAGGCTCCGCAAAACCCTGAAGTCAAACATGCTGACCTAAAGGAAGTGGTTTTATTTTCTGTAGGTCTGGCATTGGTGAGCGCGACAGTAAAAACAATTGGACGTAAATACTTTGCCAAACAATGGACCGCTCTTGACGGAGAGTTACCCAAACATTTGTCTTAATATGAAATTAAACACCTATACAAAAAGAGCACTTGCAGGAGGAGCTATCTCCATGATTGTAATACTCGGAGGTTCTCTAATGTTAGGTAAACTAAGTGGTTATGAAGCCAAAGATCTTATTCAAGACTCTTTGTCGGGGCTGAATACTCTGTGTAACACCATAGTATTGGCATCGGCCACTATATTAGCATTATTACTTACCCTCCTAGGTTTAAGTGCAAATAGTCAATCAAGGCTTAAGATAGTACATTATAAAAACGTGCTGATTATTGCCAAATTAGATACAGCTGTATTCATTGCTGCACTTACGTCTTTTTTAATATTTAACCTACCCGTCACGCAATCGGAGCAAATACCAGCCCACTGGTATGATGGCATTTACTACGCTGCAATAGGGTTATCGAGCATTTTAAGTGGGGCATTGGTTGTAGTTGTACTCATGCTGTTTAACACCACAGATAATATCATTAAAGTTGTGGGATTTGGTATGAAGGATCATCCGATTGCGGATATGAGTGAAGAGGAAAAAGAGAAACTTAAATCTTAAAGCTATGGCACAATGGAAAAATTACAAAGTTTAAACTGGCTCCTAGGAGACGTTAGTCAAATAGTAATTACCGTATTTAATACATTCGTGATTTATGCGGTAATTATAATAATAACTAAGTTAAATGGTCTCCGAACTTTCGCCAAAATGGGCAGTTTTGATTTTGCTATCACTATAGCCATAGGCAGTCTTATTGCCTCAACCATCTTATCAGGTTCTCAAAGCCTTATACAATGTATAGTTGGATTGTCAGTACTGATTGGACTTCAGGCGTTGGTTGCTAAGCTGAGGAAGAAGTCAAAGTCATTTGAAAAAACAGTTACCAACACACCAGTGCTGCTCATGAAGGGCAGCCAGCTGTTAGAGCACAATTTGGCTAAAACAAGAGTTTCTCATGCCGACTTATACGCCAAATTAAGAGAGGCCAATGTCACAGACTTTAATCAAATATATGCAGTAGTATTAGAAACTACCGGTGATATTTCTGTGCTACACGGCAGTGAGGATAAGAAGCTCTCTGATGAATTATTAAAGTTTATCGATACCTCCGATAAGATTTAATTGTAGCGGTCATAGACCAATTTCCCTCTGTGCCAAACATTATCCACCTTTAAGTTGTGAAGCTCTTCCTTAGGACATTCATTCGGGTGCTCTTCAAGCAGTATGAGATCAGCATTATAGCCAGGTAGTAGTCGACCTGTGTAACTATCGCTATGATTTATGTATGTGGGTGTGGCACAGTAACTTTCAAATGCATGATCAACAGACATTATCTCCTGAGGTTGCCAGCCGCCTTTAGGCTCACCTTGGTAATTTGTGCGGTTAGCAGATGCATAGATGTGTTCTAAAGGATTCAGTGGACCTATCGGTGCGTCTGAGCTTGCGCTAAAAATAACGTCATTATCCACAAGACTCTGACCGACCTGCACTAATTTTTCTCGATCTTCTCCCAACCATTCTTTATAGTTGTCATATTCTTTAATCAGAAAACCGGGTTGTGTTTCTATCGGTATTTTGGCTTTACTTATCAAACTTAATAAATCCCATCGGGTATTTTGCATATGGATAATCCTGTGCCTCAGTGGGTTACTCTCGTTAGGATTTGCATTGATGATAGCCTTTGCTGCAGTCTCTACAGCTCTATCTCCAATACAATGCATAGCCACTTGCATATTATTATCTTCAGCCAGCTGGAGCATTTTATTTAAAATTTCCTGATCATAAATGAGCGTTCCACAATCTCCGGAATCTACATAGGGGAGATTCATAGCTGCTGTGTGAAGCCTGTAAGTGCCATCTACAAAAATTTTGAATGCGCCTACTCTCACATGACCTTCACCATCTCCTGTACGTTTATCAAAATTTTTAAGATAGTATTTCATGTCATCGATGTCGTAAACATAGTGATGCAAATAAGCGTCACAGGTCAACTCGCCATCTTTGTCTATTTTGGAGTAGGCTTTCCAAACTTTCGCATAATCTCCAACATAATTAAGATCATCAGAGTCAATATGAGTAATTCCAACCTCTGCAATATGGGGGAGTCCATCTCTTAAAGCCTCTTCTGCTTGCTGAGTGCTTTTATTACGGAAATTCATCTTTATAAAATGCACCGCAGTGTCTTTAAATCGACCATTCCAATTCCCGGACTCATCTTTTTCAATAAATTCTTCCAGAGTCTTTTTTCGAAGTGCCTCTTTATCCAAAAGATCAAGTGCCTGGGTGTTGAGCACGCACTCATGTCCGTCTTGGTGTAGAAGAAAAATAGGGTGATCGATATTTAATGAATCAAGGTCTTTTGCTGTTAGCAATGTGTCTCTATCAGTAAAACTATCATCCATAAGACCACGACCGACAAGCCATTCATTATGTTTTAGGGCTTCTTTCTCATTTTGATTTTTGAGTTCTTCCTTCAGGTGCTTCCATTTGCTTATTCGCCTTAGATCTCTTTCATTTTTCATGAGAGAATATCTCAAAAAATGAATGTGTGAATCTTTGAAACTGGGAGCGAGAGTGCGTCCTTTAGCATCAAATTTTTTTATTTTATTGTCGCCCAGAGTAGCTCCGTTTTCTTCTATAGAAACGATTTTTTCGTCTCTGATTCTTACCTGGTAAAATTTGCTATCTGAAGGTTGAAATGGTCTGTATATTTGACAGTTGGTGATGAGATAGTCCGTCATTATCAATTAGTCTTCTTTTGGCTGTACTTCTTTGTTACTTGGTTTGTATGACTTGAATAGTTTGGCTGTGCCAGTTCCCATACCAATCACGGTGCGCATGGCTTCTTGTGGCGCAACGTCCAAAAAGGTAATAGCTTCTTTCTTTACATGGTAAATATTACCATTTGTAGGATTCGGGGCAGTAGGCACGAAAATGCAATAAAGGTCATCATTTATTTTATCTGTAATAAACCCTGTCATGAGGGTGCCGGTGTCGAAAGGATCAATAATTACAGCTTCACTAA
>NZ_SMMD01000780.1 GCF_009711475.1 Fulvivirga aurantia | reverse complement strand
ATAATTTAGAACAAAAACTCGGTGTAGATCAGGTTAGGTTGTTGTTAAAAGAGAAATGCCTTTCAAATTTAGGTGTTTCTGCGATTGACAAAATGCAGTTTTCATCCGACTACGACTTGGTGATCAAACTATTAGGACAAACGGATGAATTTCTGAAGATCATACAGTCTGAAGAAACCTTTCCCACCAATCACTTTATTGATGTATCTCAATCACTTAAGAAAGCAAAAACTGAAGGTGCATTCTTAATTGAACAAGAGCTTTTAGATATTGGAAATTCACTCAAAGCCATCAGTGGTTGTGTGAGCTTTTTAGAGAAACATAAAGAAACTTATTCTCAACTTCATGCGCTCGTAAAATTTGTCGATTTCGACCACTCAGTAATCGATAACATTGAGACTAAAATTGATAAGAAGGGTGAGGTCAAAGACAATGCCAGCCCAGGTCTTGCCAAAATCAGGAATAATCTAAAAGCTGGTTATACTCGTGTAAAAAAACTTATTGATAGAATTTACCGAGAGGCCGTTAACTCAGGCTATGTACCTGACGGTGCTTCGCTCACAGTGAGAGATGGGAGAATGGTAATTCCCATTGCTGCTGAGTATAAGCGGAGAATTAAAGGTTTCATTCATGATGAATCTTCTACTGGTCAAACGGTGTTTATAGAGCCAACTGATGTACTTGAAGGAAATAATGAGCTTCGTGAACTGGAAAACGCGCAAAAGCGGGAAGTAATTAAAATCCTGACAGAGCTCACAGATTTGATTAGACTAAACCTGGAGCCTATTAAAAAGGGTTATAGGTTTCTTTCAAAAATTGACTTTATTAGGGCCAAGGCCTTACTTGCTCAAGACATGGAGGCAGTACTGCCAGAGGTGAGTAAAAATGCCTATGTGGACTGGAATTCAGCCAGGCATCCATTATTATACCTCTCCTACCAAAAGGTAGATAGAAAAGTAATTCCTCTCTCAATAAACATGAATGAGGACAAAAGACTAGTCATTATTTCTGGTCCTAATGCCGGGGGTAAGTCTGTTTGTCTTAAAACAGTGGGATTAATTCAATATATGCTTCAGTGCGGTTTACTCATACCAGTTGAAGAAAATACCAAAGCAGGTATCTATAAAGACATTTTCATAGATATTGGAGACGAGCAATCACTTGACAACGATTTAAGTACCTATAGCTCGCACCTTACAAATATGAAGTACTTCTTGTCTAATGCAGGAGGTAAATCTCTCATTCTCATCGATGAGTTTGGTACAGGCACCGACCCTCAGTTTGGAGGGGCAATTGCTGAGGCAATCTTAGATAAACTGGCTTTCAAAAAGTGCCAGGGAGTTATTACTACGCATTACAGCAATATTAAACTGTATGCAGAAGACCACGAAGGGGTTGTAAATGGTGCCATGAGGTTTGATATGGAAAATCTTGAGCCATTATATGAGCTTGAAATTGGAAAGCCGGGTAGTTCTTTTTCTTTAGAAATATCGAGAAAGATAGGCTTAGACAAAGATGTGTTAGAGTATGCTAAGTCAGCCATAGGAGAGAAAAAGGTAGATGTTGACGACCTCATTTTGAAGTTAGAAAAACAACAACAGCAGATTGAGCAAAGAGATCGTGAATTGAAGTCGTCTGAGCAGCGCACAAGAAGTTTAGAACAAAAATATAGTCGTCTGTATGAAGAGCTGGAGACTAATAAGAAAAAGATTATAGCTCAGGCTAAAAATGAAGCATCTGATTTATTGAGCCGTACCAATCGTGAGATTGAAAAAACTATACGGCATATAAAAGAGAATAAGGCACAAAAAACAGAGACAAAGAAAGCTCGGGGAAGGTTGGAAGAGCTCAAAGGAAAAGTTACACCTACCAAAGATAGAAGATTAGGTAAGCCCCAAGAAGTAATTGAAGGCCCGATTAAAGTGGGAGACCAGGTAAAGTTAAAAGATCAGGATGTAGTAGGTAAGGTGCTTGATATAAAAGGCAAAGATGCAGAAGTACAAATGGGAGCGCTCAAATCGATGATTAAACTTAATCGATTAGATAAAATCTCTAACAGGCAATCAAAACAAATAAAGAATGCTCCAAAGCGGAGTAAGAGCATGGATTTAGCTCAGAAAAGAGCTCACTTCTCTACCACATTAGATTTGAGGGGAAAACGAGGAGAAGAAGCCTTGCCAATGGTGGATAAGTTTATTGATGATGCACTTTTGTTTAGTGCCAACGAAGTGAAGATTCTACATGGTAAGGGAAATGGCATCTTGAAAGATATGATTCGCCAACATTTAAAAGGAGCGCCATACATTACCTCCATGCATGACGAGCACATAGATCATGGTGGGGCAGGTATTACCGTGATAGAATTATCATAAATTAAAAAAGGCCTCAAGTGAGGCCTTTTTTAATATTGTTGCTTTGTATCGCTTATTGTTTCTGAAGAATAAAGCTCCAGTCACCTTCAACAGCTTCTGTTCTACCTGTTTGGTTTGCAGGATCAGTGATTTCGAAATCAAGAGTTAGTTGTGACTCATCAACTGTAACATTTACAACTACTCCATCATCACGTGTAACAGAGAATGAGTTTGCGCCTGGAGTTTCTGATGCAAAAGTCCAATTTCCGCTAGACTTCCACGGAGAAGAACCCGTGGGGAAATTAGAAGCTACATAACCGCCAGAGGTGGTGCCTGTTTGGTGAGTAATAACTAATTGAAAATTAGAGTACCCTTCATCTGTACGATCTGTGTTTTCATAAGTCACAGAGTTTGCTGAACCATCAACTGCCCATGTACCTGAAAAATTGGTTCCAGCAACATCTACGGCAGAAGGTCCGCCACCATCGTCTTTTTTACAGCCAACAACTGCAAACATCGCTACTAATACTCCTGCGCTTAATAAGTAAGATAATCTTTTCATTTAATATGTTTGTTTACACGAATTGAATCCGAAATATATGAAAGTAATTTTGCAAATGTACAAAATCATATAGGAAAATTAACTCTTTTTTTAGGATATACTCTTTATATACGCGGAAGCCACAAAGTAACCTATGATTTGTACTTTATAATATCAATTACTTCATCACAAAAGTCGTACTCATACTTCTGATTTGAGGCAATTATAATGGTTTTATCATCAGATATTAGAGAGCTTATTTGCTCTTTATACCACTCAGTTCCCTGTTCATCTAGGTTGGAGGTTGGCTCATCCAATAGTATAAGGCTGGAATCAGTAAACAGTGTAAGCGCCAATTTAAGGCGCTGCTTCATTCCAGAACTAAATTTTTTTATTTGCTTATCTCTGGCGTCTGTTAAATAAGCGCGAGATAGAATTTCTTCGGGTTGTAGAGCAGGCTTTTTGAACTTGAAATGAAAATTGATCATTTCCATAAGTGTAAACTCTTCTACTAGTTCCAGGTATGGTGTAGCTATACTTAGATGCTTGTATAAATCCTCAACTTCAAGGGGTTTTCCATGAAGCTCGTAGGCTACATCGCCCGAAGATTGCCTAACAAACCCTGAAATAACTTGTAGTAGTGTGGACTTACCACTACCATTAGGGCCGGTAATAGCATACGACTGACCAGTTTTGAAAACGTAACTCAAGTTTTTAAATATAATCTCGCGATTATATTTCTTAGAAACATTTTCAAAGGTCACCAGCATCTCGCCCCTAGCTGTTCTTAGTAAGAATAGCCCTTCATCACCCCTCTATCGGAGCTTCTGATAAAGCGAATGATTTCATCTCTTTCTTTAGATGGAGGCAACTCAAGTTCTACCAGATCAAGTGCTTTTGAGTTATTGAGGCCTTTAAGGAAGACATAGCGATATATTTCTTGTATCTCACTGATTTTTTCAGTGGCAAAGCCACGTCTTCTAAGCCCAATAGAGTTTATTCCACAATATGTAAGTGGTTCGCGAGCTGCTTTGGTATAAGGAGGCACATCTTTTCTTACTAAAGAGCCGCCTGAAATCATCACATGAGCGCCCACTTTTACAAATTGGTGAACGGCACTCGAGCCACCGATAATGGCGTGATCTTCTACCGTACAATGACCGGCAATCTGTACTGCATTAACTAAAATACAGTTGTTACCTATGGTACAATCGTGAGCTACGTGCACATAGGCCATTAAAAGACAGTTGTCTCCAATTACAGTCTTAAGTTTATCGTCTGTACCACGACTAATCGTTACGTACTCGCGAATAACTGTATTATCTCCGATATGGGTTTCTGTTTCTTCACCACCATACTTCAAGTCTTGAGGTGTGGCAGAAATAGAAGCACCAGGATAAATTTTTACGTTTTTCCCTATGCGTGCGCCTTCAAAAATAGTGACATTAGGACCAATCCATGTGCCTTCTTCTATTACAACGTTCTTATGTATGGTAGAAAAAGGCTCAATTACAACATTTCTTGCAATCTTGGCCTGTGGGTGGATATATGCTAATGGTTGATTCATGAATCTTTTCTTACAATACTTGCTGTCATGGTTCCTTCACACACTAATGTGTTGCCTACATAGGCTCTACCAGACATTTTTGCAATGCCTCTCTTTATAGGTGCCAGTAGGTCACACTTGATAATAAGTGTATCTCCAGGTAAAACCATTTTTCTAAATCGGAAGTTTTCGATACCCAGGAAGTATGTCCAGTAATTCTCCGGATCTGGTACCGTATTTAATACTAAAATACCACCAATTTGAGCCATGGCTTCTACTTGTAACACACCAGGCATTACAGGGTTGCCAGGAAAATGGCCCATGAAGAAGTGCTCGTTATTAGTTACATTCTTAATTCCGGAAACGCTTTCTTCATCTAAATGAATGATTTTATCAATCAATAAGAAAGGGTATCTGTGAGGAAGAATATTTGAAATCTGATTGATGTCTAAAACAGGAGGTAAACTAGGGTTATACCTAGGCGCGTTTTGTTTTGCATTACCCTCCATAGACCTCTTGAGTTTTTTAGCGAAAGCTACATTGGCAGCATGACCAGGTCTGGCAGCAAGAATTTGAGCCTTTATAGGCCTTCCGGCCAGTGCAAGGTCTCCCATTACGTCCAGCAGTTTATGTCTGGCAGGCTCGTTTTTATACCTAAGCTCAACATTGTTAAGAATGCCTTCTTTCTTTACCTCAACTTTTGGCTTATTAAAAAGTTTGGCAATACTATCAAGTTCGTGGTCTTCCACCACACGGTCTACTACTACGATAGCGTTATTGAGGTCACCACCTTTGATGAGGTTATTCTTATGTAGCATTTCCAGCTCATGCAGAAAGCAAAACGTTCTACACGATGCTATTTCTTTCTCAAACTGAGTAATATCTGTTAATGAAGCATGCTGACTACCCAAAACTGGTGAGTTATAGTCTACCATTACGGTCACTCGGTAGTCATCAAGAGGAAGGGCGGCAATTTCTACATCTCTGGAAGCATCTCTATAAAAAATGCTGTCAGGAACTTCGTAAAAATCACGTAAAGCATTCTGCTCTTCGCTACCTGCTTCTTTAAGTATCTCAACAAATTGCTGGGAGCTACCATCCATAATCGGAGGCTCGGGCCCATCAAGTTGAATTAAAACATTGTCTATTTCAAGGCCAACTAATGCAGCCAGGGTGTGCTCAACAGTATTTACTCTTGCTCCGCTTTGCTCAATAGTCGTACCTCTTGAGAGGTCTACCACATTATCTACATCGGCATCAACTATTGGCTCTCCTTCTAAATCAGTACGCTGAAACTTTATACCATGACCAGCCTTTGCAGGTAAAAAAGTCATATTGGTTTCTACACCAGTATGCAGGCCTACACCTGACAACGTCACCGATTTTTTAATTGTGTGTTGTTTTATTCTCATGATTTTTCCTGAAATGACGGCAAATCTAGGACTTTTTCTTCAAGTTGCTTTAATCTGCGGCTTAAATCTGGGAGTTTTCTAAATACGATGTACGAGCGAATGTAATCTTTGTGATCAAAGGCAGGGCTACCAAACATTACGTCTTTTTCGGCTGTGTCTTTGCCAATCCCCGACTGTGCAGCTATTGATGTTTTGCTGGCTATTTTTAGGTGACCCGCTATACCTACTTGTCCACCAATTACACAATTACTTCCTATTTCTGTCGATCCGCTGATCCCGGTTTGTGCAGCAATTACGGTATTGCTGCCTATTTCTACATTGTGAGCTACCTGTATAAGGTTATCTAATTTTACTCCATTATTAATTTTGGTAGAGTCTCCATGGAAGGTAGCACAGTCTATCACTGTATTAGAGCCGATGTCAACATTATCGCCTATAATCACATTGCCAAGCTGAGGTATAGTCTTATAAGTACCATCTTGTTGAGGTGCAAAACCAAAACCATCGCTACCTACTACCACTCCTGAATGAATCACGCAATTAGCACCGACTTTGGTGTCAGCGTATAATTTTACAGAAGGATGTATGATGCTATTATCGCCAATGGTTACATTATCACCGATGTAGGCATGAGGGTAAACTTTTACGTTGTCGCCAATGGTTACATTATTACCTATATATGAGAAGGCGCCTCTGTACACATCGCTACCCACAGTGGCATTTTCACCAATAAAAGACGGCTCTTCTATACCAGACTTTTGATAAGAAATGAATTTATGATATTCCTCAAGTAATCTGGTGAAGCTGGTGTAGGGATCATCAACAAGTATAAGTGAAGGCTTAATTTCTCTTTTCGCAGAAAAATCCTTTTTTACGATTACCGCACTAGCTTGTGTTTCGTAAATAAATTGCTCGTACTTGGGGTTAGATAAGAAAGAGATTTGACCTTCTCCTGCGTCTTGTATTTTGGCCAACATGTTGATTTTTTTGGACCCATCTCCTTTGACTTCGCCCTCCAACATAGTGGCTATTTGCTCAACAGTAAATTCCATTAACTATAACTGTAATTTCTTTAATCTCACAAAGATACTGTTTTGGGGCAGCATAGGTAGTGTTTTTTTACAATTTTGCTCATGGCAGTTATGTTTGGCAAATCAGCTGCCTGCGCAATATCTTTTACATGCCCTTTCTTTGTGAGGATATTTATTTTTTGTCCTTCGGCTATGTAGGCCTTATTGGTTACCTCACCATACGCCAATAGAAACCTGGCGTCAGATTTTAAAAGGTCATACTCCTGCATGATTTTCTTTCTTATAACTTCGAGTTCTTTTCTGCTCAGAGACTCATTATTAAGCTTAATCCTAAAGAGGTTTCTTTGTAAAATACTATTGCTTAAAAGCCTGAGAATTTTATCAGAACTCTTGCTCCATATTTTTATTGAAGTCCATATGTCGTAATCATCGAGATTTCCGAAGGTTTCGAGCAATTCCGGTTTTTGCTGAAAGTCTTCAATAGAAATATTTTCAGTGAGAAAGGTTTTGAAGGCATCTGTAGCAAAGATATCATGGCCGGAAGCTCCCAGTTCTTTAGCCCTAACAATAAGATTGATGAGCATTTTTTCTGCACTCACCGAAGCCTTATGCAAGTACACCTGCCAATACATCAACCTGCGGGCATTTAAGAAGTTTTCTATGCTGTAAATGCCTTTTTCCTCAACTACAATTTGGTCGTGCACTACATTAAGCATGCTTATTATTCTATCGAGACCAATGGCACCTTCAGAAACTCCTGTAAAGAAGCTGTCTCTTTTAAGATAGTCCAGCCTGTCCATGTCAAGCTGGCTACTCACCAATTGATGGAAAAACTTACGCTCGTAGGTGTTTTGAAACATCTTGAGTGTAGTAGATAGGGCTCCATTAAATTCTTTGTTGAGGTATTTCATAAACTGAAATGAAATACTCTCATGTTGCACACCTGGCATCAAACTATACTCCAGCGCGTGAGAAAAAGGGCCGTGGCCCATATCATGAAGTAGTATGGCTATTTGAGCTGACTCATATTCATGGTCGCTTATTTCTACACCTTTGCTGCGTAAAATCTCCAATGCCCTGGTCATAAGGTGCATGGCACCTACCGCATGGTGAAATCTCGTATGGAGTGCTCCAGGATAAACCAAATCGGTAAGTCCCAGCTGTTTTATCCTTCTTAATCTTTGAAAAAAAGGGTGTTCAATGA
>NZ_SMMD01000354.1 GCF_009711475.1 Fulvivirga aurantia | reverse complement strand
GTAATAGTTGAATTTCAGGCTTCGCACTCTGATCCTCTATTTTTTCCTTATTTATACTTACACCGCCCTGCTTAAGCATTCTACGTGCCTCACCTTTTGATTTAAAAATAACGCCTTGGGTGGTGTCAGATAATAATGTTGTGTAATCTTCGGAATCGTTTAAATCAGATTTGTTGACATTGATCTGTGGTACACCATCAAAAACAGCAAGTAAAGTGTCTTCATCAAGAGAAGCCAGGTCTTCAGTAGTCGACTTACCAAAAAGAATATTAGATGCTTTTATGGCCATTTCATAATCAGCTCTTGAGTGTACCCGCACTGTAATGTCTTCTGCAAGGGCTTTTTGTAGTGCTCTGGCATGTGGAGCATCGGCATGCTCTTTTTCTAATGACTCAATTTCTTCTTTAGACTTAAGCGTAAAAATTCTAATATAGTTAGCAGCATCTTCGTCAGATGCATTGAGCCAATACTGGTAAAACTTATATGGAGAAGTACGCTTTGGATCAAGCCAAACATTACCTTCTTCTGTTTTACCGAATTTACTTCCATCGGCTTTCTTAATTAATGGAGTGGTTATCGCATAAGCTTCGCCTTGGGCTTTCCTTCTAATAAGCTCAGTACCTGTTACAATATTGCCCCACTGATCAGAACCGCCAAGCTGAAGTTTACAGTTTTTGTTTTTATATAAGTAGTAAAAATCATAACCCTGTACGAGTTGGTAGCTAAACTCTGTGAATGAAAGACCAGTTTCTAAACGTTTCTGTACAGAATCTTTAGCCATCATATAATTGATAGTGATATGTTTACCAACATCTCTGATGAAATCAAGGAAATTCATCTCCTTGAACCAATCGTAATTATTTACTACCTCAGCAGCATTATCTCCACAGTCAAAATCAAGAAATTTTTCTAATTGCTGCTGAACACACTTAAGGTTATGATTCAATTCTTCCTCATTCAGTAAGTTTCTTTCGGCAGATTTTCCCGAAGGGTCACCTACCATGCCAGTAGCACCACCTACCAAAGCCATAGGTTTATGTCCGGCTTTTTGGAAATGTACCAATGTCATGATCTGAACGAGGCTACCAATATGAAGTGAATCAGCCGTGGGGTCGAAACCAATATAAGCAGCTGTCATCTCCTTATTTAATTGTTCTTCGGCACCTGGCATTATATCGTGAATCATACCGCGCCATTTAAGCTCAGCTACAAAGTCTTTCATCTATAGGGATTTTTTGAGTAGTAAATAATCGAAGGTGCAAATATAAAAAAGGCCCTATACAATGCTACCTGTGACTGTGATTATATGTAAGATTGCGGCCGATTAATTCACCGTGGTTCATGCATTTCACCAGTTATATTTTCCGCTTGAGTAATAAAATAAGACTACTCATCACTTTTAAATGAAAATATGAAACAAAACCTGCTGGAAGGAGTCCATAATATAACACCACAGGTGTATAGGTCAAGCAAAAACTAAACAACAAAAAATGAAGACGAGGCAATTTGTAATTGTGGGTATTGGTATTTTGGTAGTTGTACTTTCTTTTGTCTTAAGCGGTGTTTTGAGCGAAATGAAGGAGGAACCCGAAACGAAGACCCCTCCCGAGATTAAGAAATTTGTAAAAACTCAACCAGTTGAGTATACATCAATTCCTACAGAAGTACTGGCGTTTGGAAGAGTGCGTACCGCAGAATCTTTAGACATAATTGCTGAGGTTTCAGGCCGTATGTATGCCGGATCGGTAGCCTTAAAGGAAGGCGAGTCATTCAGAAAAGGTGCACTCATTTACAGGATAGATGATACCGAAGCACGGCTCAATTTACAATCTCAAAAAAGTAATTTCCTTAAAGACCTGGCTGCCATTTTACCAGACCTTAAAATCGATTTTTCAGATAATTTTGAAACCTGGGAGAGCTACTTTAACTCTATCAATCTAAATG
>NZ_SMMD01000298.1 GCF_009711475.1 Fulvivirga aurantia | reverse complement strand
AAAATATAGAAGATGAGCAAGATATAGTACGGCAATTACTGCTGCAGCCGCTTTCAGAGATGCATCATGATTCTCGATATCCTACACTAGTTGGTAGAGTTGCAACCTATGATGAGCTCAATTTGCTTGCAGTGATAGGTGTGCTTCTACTTGTTGCTGCATGCATCAATTTTATCAACCTCAATACCGCTTTAGCTGTAAAGCGCTCTAAAGAAATCGGTATTAGAAAAGTGCTTGGTTCTGATAGGTCAAAGCTGATATTTCAATACCTGGGAGAAACAGCGATGATTACACTTGTAGCATGTGGCATATCTCTAGGAGTGGCAGAACTCATGCATTTAAATCTACAGTCAATCATAGGTTATGAAATACCCGAGTTTACTTATGACCTATCTTTCGGGTTATTCATGGTCGCCCTGTTTGTAACTGTTTCTATACTAAGCGGTCTATATCCCGCACTTATCATTTCCGGCTACAGGCCTATTCAGGCGTTGCGCAAAACACAACCTGTAAGATCAGCGGGTTTTTCCATGCGAAGAGGCCTCATTGTATTTCAATTACTGATAGCTCAGGTGTTGGTTATAGCTGTAATAGTAGTGGTGCAGCAGCTCGATCATTTTATGACCAGGCCCAGTGGTTTCGATTCAGAGGCTGTTGTCCAGTTTAGTGTCCCGCGCCCAGATGAGATCGATATTGATGCTTTTTCTGATCGACTTAAACGTATTAATGGAGTGGAGGCTGTCTCTTTATCAAGTACCGGCACGGCATCGAGTAATCAATGGGGAGCTACTGTAAGATTCACTTCTAATGGAGAGGAACAGATTGAAAATTTTAGAGTAAAGATCATCGATGAGGATTTTCTGGAAACATTTAGAATTCCTTTGCTCAATGGCCGGAATGTAAAGAAAGATACCAACAGATTTTATTTACTAAACGAAACTGCTCTGCGAGAAATGTCTGTAGCAGATCCTGACGAAGTACTTGGTCAGAAGATATCTGCCTGGGGAAAGGAGGGTGAGGTTATCGGTGTGATAAAAGACTTTAAGACGGTTTCCTTACACAGCCAACAGCAACCTGTTGTGCTTTGGTATGAAGCCAAAATGTTCTTTCTTGGGTCAGTGAAGTTAAAAGGGGATGGTTTACAGGAAACTATCGCTGAGATACAACGCGAGTGGCAGCATTACTTCCCTGAGTTCACATTTAGCTACGAATTTTTAGATCAAAAAATGGCTCAGTTTTATGAAGATGAAAGAAGGTTGGCTAAAACATTTTCATTGTTTGCAGGCCTGGCCATCGTAATCGGAGCAATAGGTTTGCTGGGGCTGATTTCTTTCTCAATCAATCAGAAAACAAAAGAAATAGGGGTAAGAAAAATACTTGGAGCGAGTCTCGCACAGGTGATGTATCTGCTGTCTTTCGATTTTGTAAGGCTGGTAATTATCGCATTTGCCATAGCTGCACCGCTTTCCTGGTATGTTATGGAACATTGGCTAAATGAGTTTGCAACCCGCATTACGCTCAACTTCTGGATTTTTATGGCTGGCTTAAGCTTTACACTTTTTATAACAATAATGATCATCAGCTTTAAATCTGTACGAGCAGCATTAGCCAACCCGGTAGATA
>NZ_SMMD01000610.1 GCF_009711475.1 Fulvivirga aurantia | reverse complement strand
TACCCATCAAACCGGTGATCAACATAGTAATACCTAATCCTTTAAGTCCGTCAGGTACATTTGAGTATTTTAATTTTTCTCTAATCGCTGCCAAAGCTACAATTGCTAATAACCAGCCTATACCCGATCCGAAGCCAAATACTGTAGCTTCAGACAACGTATAATCTCTTTGTACCATAAATAAAGATGAACCAAGAATAGCACAGTTTACAGCTATAAGCGGTAAGAAAATACCCAATGAGCCGTAAAGCGCAGGAGAAAACTTCTCTATAATCATCTCAACAAGTTGTACCATGGCAGCAATAATTGCGATGAACATGATAAACTGTAAAAATTCTAAGTTGATAGATGCGAAATCGGCTCCTAACCAAGCCAATGCACCTTCCTTAAGTACATATTCTTGTAACAACCAGTTGGCAGGTACAGTGATTGTGAGCACGAAAATTACTGCAAAACCAAGACCTACAGCCGTAGAAACCTTTTTAGAAACTGCGAGAAATGAACACATGCCTAAGAAATAGGCGAAGATCATGTTCTCAACAAATATTGCTTTTATACCTAAATTAACTAATTCCATTTTTCTTTAATTAATGTTCTACGTATCCAGTTTTTGATCGCTGTACCCAAATAAGAATTCCTAATACCATGAAGGCTCCAATTGAGTCAACCATTAGTCCATTTGTTGGGAAATTTTCCCAGCCTAGTGCTGCAAAAACATGAAAATCAAAAAATGAACCCGAACCAAATAATTCTCTGAAGAAAGCTACAGTAAGAATGATCCATGCATAACCAAAACCACTACCGATTCCATCTAAGATAGAGTCGTAAGGTTTGTTACCCATTGCAAATGCCTCTAATCTACCCATTACAATACAGTTGGTAATAATTAGACCAACAAAAGCTCCTAGTACTTTATACATTTCGTAATTGTAAGCCTTAAGCACTTCACTTACGAGCGTTACTAAGGTTGCAATTACCGCAAGCTGTACGATAATACGTACCCTGTTTGGTATCAGGTTTCTGATTAATGAAATAATGAGGTTGGCAAACACAATCACGAAAATTACTGCAATTGACATGATAAGTGTTGGCTCCATTTTAATGGTAATAGCCAACGCAGAACAAATACCAAGAACCTGTACGGTGATTGGGTTGTCTTCATTAAGTGGATCTGACATCAGACGCTTTCTCCTTTTCGAGAGAAGACCTTCCGATGGGGTCTTTACCACTTCTTCTTCCTGCGATTTCTCTAAAGTTTCTGTACTCATAAGAAATAATATCTATTTAAACAGCTCCAATTGATTAGAGAGAAGCTGTAGTTTCATTTTTTAATTTTTTGAAATAAGACTGGTAGTAATTCAAGTAATTGGCCAACATATTGTTCAGGCCTTTACCAGTAATTGTTGCACCAGACATACCGTCTACCTGATGTTCTGAAAGGTTAGGATTGCCCTCACCTTTTACCATCATTACTGATACAAGCTCATCACCATCATAAATTTTCTTACCCACATATCTTTGTTGAATTTGCGGTGTTGCTATTCTAGCACCCAAGCCTGGCGTTTCTGCCTTATGCGCAAAAGATGCTCCGGCAATAGTAATCAGATCGCTATCAAGAGCTACAAAGCCCCAGATTTTGTCCCAAAGACCTGCACCATACAATGGTAAAATGTAAGCATCGACCTTTTCAGGATTATCTGCACTCATGTATTTAAATACAGGATAGAGTCTCTCTTCTGGCTCTTTTTTGTAGTTTTTAAGTATATCTACTTTTTCTGCCACAACAGGCTCACCATCTTCGTCAGTTTCAACAGACTGCCCGTTGATATCAACTACAAGTGAGGTGATTCTCTTGTCGTACATGCTAAGTACTTCCTCAGGAGTCATCTTCCCAAGTTTTTCTCTATCCATTACAGAAGATAGAATTTGGCTTTTAGTATCAAGTTCTATCGATTTCTTCTGTGCCGGTGCGAGTACTTGAGATGTAAATGAAAGTACTCCTCCAACCACCACTGTCATGATGGCCGTAAATAAAATGATATATCCGTTAGACTGTTGCACGTTTCAATCTTCTTTTTTTGTTCGAAATAACTACATAATGATCAATCAATGGTGCGAACACATTCATCAGTAGAATGGCTAGCATGATACCTTCAGGATAAGCAGGGTTAAACACTCGGATTAACACCGTAAGCATCCCGATCAATATTCCATAAATCCACTTACCTGTTTCTGTGTGCGCTGCACTCACAGGGTCTGTGGCCATAAACACAGCTCCAAAAGCCAAACCTCCAATAATGAGGTGGTAGTGAGCAGGCATTAACATATATTCATTAGCTCCTACTAAGTTGAAAATGAATCCCATCAACCAGGTTCCAGCAAATACACTTGTAATGATTTTCCAGCTTCCTACACCAGTTACAATTAGTATAATAGCACCTACAAGGCACATGATAACTGAAGTAGAACCTATACTACCTGGGTAAAGACCAACAATCAGGTTATTGAATCCAAACAAACCTTCACCCCAACTACCGCCAAAGGTATTAAGTGAAGCCAAAACGTTTTGTCCATTAGTTACAGCGTCACCTGCTATTGATAATGGAGTAGCACCAGAAAAACCAGCAACTGCTTCATTACCTTCACCTATGTAAGTCCAAACATCACCAGAAATCTGACTAGGATAAGCAAAATATAAAAATGCTCTTGCCGTTAAAGCCACGTTAAGCACATTCATACCCGTTCCTCCAAAAGCTTCTTTAGCAATAATTACTGCGAAAATAACCGCCAGAGCAACCTGCCACAACGGAATATCCGGAGGCATTACTAATGGTATTAACATACCTGTAACCAAGAAACCTTCGTTTATTGGGTGTCTTCTGATTGTAGCAAAAGTAAACTCTACTGATAGACCAACTACATACGATACTACCACAATAGGAATTACTTGCTTAACACCAATCCAGAGCATATCAGCCAAAGCAGCATCTGGCTGCCCTATAGCAATAAAATGCTGATATCCTGTATTATATATACCAAATAAGAGACATGGAATCATGGCGATAATTACCGTCATCATCATTCGCTTCATGTCTATTGCATCTCTAATCTGCACACCATTAGCTTTGGTAGTGTGATTAGGGGCAAATAGCAACGTCTCGTGAGCCTCGTATATATAGTAAAACTTCTCCCACTTACCTCCTTTTTCGAAGTGTGGCTTTACTTTATCAAGTGCATCTCTTAAAAACTTCATCTTATATCGCTACTTCTTAAATAATTAACTGTATTGCATTAAATCCAGACCTTCTCTTACAATGGCCTGTACATCATGCTTTGAAACATCGACAAATTCACAAAGCGCCAAGTCTTCTTCCAACACTTCGTATATGCCTAATGCTTCCATATCATCAAAATCTTCTGCTAAAATAGCTTTAAGCAAGTATGTAGGATAAATATCCATTGGAGTAACCTGCTCAAATACTCCCGTTTGCACGAATGCTCTAGGCTCACCTTTGGTATTTGTATTTACTACAAACTCTTTCTTTGGATTTAAGAAAGATAACAAACCAAATGCTCTCTGGAAGCTTAACTTATCAGTTGTTGGCTTTATCCAACCTAATAATTCATACTCATCTCCTTCTGGTATTACCGTTACCAGATTATCTCTAAAGCCAATGTGGCCGTCTTTAGCGATTTTCTCACCAGTGAGCACATTGCCAGAAACATATCTTACATGCCCATCTTTGATGTTATTTTCTATCATTTTCTTGATAGAAGCACCGGCATACGTCTTGTAATATTGTGGGTTTTGAACCTCAGATCCAGCAAGTGCAACTACTTTTGAAGCATCATACTTACCTTCGAGGAATAACTTACCAATTTGGATAACTCCAAATGGATCTAGCGTCCAAACTACATCTCCTTTATTGATCGGGTCGATGTGATGGATCTGAACACCAACATTACCAGCAGGGTGTTTGCCGGAAATTTTGTTTACTTCTACATTATTTGCATTAGTAAACATAGCAGGTGATTCAGTATCTGCACTTACATTGAGGTGAATATTACCAGTAGTAAGTTTTTTTAGGACATCAAGCCCTGCCTGGAAATACTGATCTTCTCCTTTAAAAAGTATATTGTAATCAGGTGCCAGTGGGTGAGAATCAAAAGCTGAGATAAATATTGCTTTTGGAGTCTCTTCCGGATCTGCTATAACACCGTAAGGTCTTTGAGTGATGTTTGGCCAGGTACCAGAAGTCAATAGATTCTCTACCACTTCTTCTCTGGTTACATTAGCGATATCAGAAACAGAATACTTCTTGAATGACTCATACTCCATTTGCTTATCAGCAAGTATGACTATTTCTAAAAGTTTTCTTTTATCACCTCTACGTATCTCTACCACTTCACCGCTTACAGGAGCCACGTGCTTTACACTTTCATTCTTTTTATCAAAAAGAATAGTAGTACCAGCTTTTACGTTATCTCCTTCCTTAACAGTAAGTTTCGGTCTTAGTATACCATGAAAACTTGTAGGTTTATAGGCGAATGTTTCAGGTTGCTCTACCTCAGCGATCTTACTCTGAGCTTTACCC
>NZ_SMMD01000710.1 GCF_009711475.1 Fulvivirga aurantia | reverse complement strand
TTTGCCTCATTCGTTGACGATAGATATTTATAGTTTTAAGAGCAGCGATACATATCAATAACCAAATGATACCCGCCACAAAACCAGCAACCACATCACTTGGGAAGTGAACCCCCAAATAAACACGACTTGTTCCTATTCCTAAAATAAGTAAGGTCTGAAGAGTGATTAGTGCCCATTTTAAATAGACATTGCTCACATATTTGAAAGTGAGGTAGATGATAAAACCATAAAATGCGATGGCACTCATACTATGACCGCTCGGGTAGCTAAAAGACCCATCGTGCACCTCCACCAATCGCTCAGCTTCTATAGGTCTGGGGCGACTGATAATATATTTTATGCCGAGGTTAAGAAAGAAGGTAGAAATCAAAATTAACGTGGCCTGAAGTGTTCTACGCCAACTTTTACCCTTTCTATAAAGCAAGTAAGCAATAATTGGGATCACTACCAGGTAGGCCCATTGACTTCCCATTTCTGTAATGGCTATTACAAAGGGAGTTAGTGATTCAGATCGGTAAGCATAAATCCAGGCTGTAGCATCTTTGTCGAAATTATCGAGCTCGCCAGCTTTTAAATCCCAGGTAATTTCTAAAAAAACATTAAGGGAAAATCCACAAAGTATAGCCGCTATGATCAGGAATAGAATATATAAAAAATATTCATCCTTGTGATTTATAAGTTCTCTTAAGACCCTAAGCAATGTATTAAATCAACTTTTAGTTTTACCAAAAATAGCAATTTACAATTCCTGTCAGGGCAGTAAACTACTAAGACTTAATAAAATTAACATGAGCAGACTACTTTTGTTTATTATAGCTCTGAGTGATTAATATAACATTTGCAGAAGCCGCTTAACAAAGGTTGTAAGCTGTTCTGATTGTTTTTGAAGTGCAACTGCCTGATTTACCCGGGAAGCTACCGGGTAAGCATATATTTTATCGAACAATACACTCAGTTTTGCTCCAATGACCATATGAGTGACTAGCTCCTGAATCAGCTCGCCTGCTCCCGGGGCGATGATAGTACCACCCAAAATTTTTGGCGACCTATTTAATAAATTCGTTTTAGTAACATTTAAAACCAACTTACCATACCTGTAATCCCCAACCACTGCGCGATCATCATCCTTGAAATCATATTCCAGTCTTTCAAATGACTCACCTGCTTCCTGCAGTTGAGCTGAAGATCTGCCAAAGGTTGCTATTTCAGGATCAGTGAATGTTACCCATGAGAAATGTTGATAAGAAAGCTTTTTCTTAAAGGGAGAAAAGAAATTATTGAGTAAAAGTCTGGCGTGCATTTCTGCTGCATGAGAAAATTTAAGCGACCCTAAGGCATCACCACAGACGTAAACATCAGGGTTGGTGGTTTGCAACTTGTTATTAGTTACAATTTCTCCTTTAGAGACTTTTACCTCTGCATTTTCCAGTTTAAGATCATGATGGTTTAACTCCCGACCGACAGCTACTAAGACCAAATCACATTTGAGAGATACATTGCCATTTGAGGTTTTGATATCCACCCTATCCTGTTTAATGGCTTTGGGTTCACTATCTAGCATAAATTGTACGCCTTCATCTTTAAGCCTTTGGTACAAAATCTCAGAGATTTCATACTCCTCTTTATTGAGGATGCGACTGTGTCGATGCACAATAGTTACTTTGCTGCCGAGCCTATGAAAGGCCTGCCCAAGTTCTAAACCATTTGGACCACCTCCAATCACAACCAGTTGTTTGGGTAGGTTTTGAATGTCGAAAAGTGTTTCATTTGTTACTATAGGTGCCTCATGATCTATAAACACATTTGGCATAGCAGGTTTACTACCTGTAGCGATGATGACCTTTTTACCAGCAAAGCGTTTCCCATTTACTTCTACTTCATGCTTAGAAATAAAATGAGCTTCGCCAATCTCAATAGCCAAGCCCTGCTCTATTAAATACTCTTTGTTTTCATGTGAGCGGATTATGTCTTGCTTACCCTTAATGTATTGAAGTACTGAATGTATATCTACCTCTCCGCCTACCTTAAGGCCAAACTTCTCAGCCTTTTTGGCGCTGTGTACTTCTCTGGCTATGTGTATAAGGGCTTTGCTAGGGATACATCCGAAATTGAGACAATCGCCACCTATCAACTCGGCTTTCTTATCTATTAATAAGACCTTGAAGCCAAACTCGTTCATGGAGAGGGATACGCTTAAACCAGCGGATCCCGCACCAATCACGATTAGATCATATGTTTTGCTCACTGATTGTCATTAGTTGAGGGTAACCACAATTTTGCCTGTGGTATGGCCGGTTTCTATTTGTTCGAAAGCTTCATTTACCTGATCGAGGTCATATACTTTTTGTATCGGCACTTTGATGGTACCAGCTTCTACTAGCTCTCTAATATGATTGAGCTCTCTACTATTTGGCTCCACAAATACAAATTGGAAATTAGTGCCTTCAGGCAAACCATCACCTTGACTTGCTATCGATACCAGACGGCCATTTTCTTTCAGGCAGTCAGCACCAACCTTGGTTGTGTCGCCACCTACGGCATCAAAAGCTAGCTCTACACCGCCATCAGTTAATTTTTTAACTTCCTCAGCAACGTTTTGCTCTTTATAATCAATGCAGTGATCTGCACCCAGCTCTTTGAGGTAGTCGTGGTTTGACTTGCTAGCCACAGCGATAACTTTGCTGCCTTTATATTTAGCAAGCTGAACCGCAAATGTTCCTACGCCACCAGAGGCTCCTAAAATGAGTATAGTCTCATCGGTACCCAGATCGCCTGCATCAAATATTGATTGATAGGCAGTAAGACCTGCAAGTGGTATGGCGCTAGCCTCCTCAAAGTTTATGTTAACAGGCTTTTTAGATAAATAACTTTCCGGGAGCACGATATACTCAGCTAAGGTACCATGCTGAAGTTTTGGTCTCCTGGCGTAAGCATATACTTCTTCTCCCTTTCTAAAAGTACGTGCTGCATGCCCGCATTCTTCGACAACACCTGCCATGTCCCAACCGAGTACGATCGGAAACTCATGAGGTATCATATCACTCATGTAGCCGTGAGATAATTTAGCGTCAACCGGGTTGATACCACTGGCTTTAATCTTTACTAAAACCTCACCCTCGCCTACTTCTGGCTTATCGGTGTCTTTAATTTCTAGTTTCTTATCAAATTCCTTTAATATCGCAGCTTTCATATTTTCGTTTTGTTTATACAGTTACACTTTCCGATTTAACAGTACCACGTGGTGGATAGTTTTTATCGATTATAAAGTCTAACCCTTTGAGCAATTCATCAACTGGCGGTCTACCAAACGGCATGCTTTGGTAATAAGCCGCATAGATGGAATTATCAGGCTTGAGTAAGAATAAAGCCGGCTCAGAAAATTGCTCAGGCTCATTATCACTGATAGCTTCAGAAATATATAAACCCAAAGATTCTGCCTGTTCGATTGGTAAATCATATGCGATTTTAAGATTTTCTAATCCCCATTCTGCTTTGGTCTTCCTTGCTCTATCTTCACTATCGCAACTGATAGCAATCACATCTACACCTTTGTCAGCAAAATCATTAAGCTTTCTCTCTATCTGTTGATTATATTTTTTACAAACGGGGCAATGATAGCCTCGGTAAAAAACAAGCATTTTAAATGTTTCGGCTTTTGATTGATTGAGGTCCCAATCTTCATTGGTAACTGTAGGTAATTCTAGTTTTGGAAATGTACTATTTGGTTTTAACATAATAATTCGTGGTTTTTGCCTTTTAAAGGCTAAAATTCATGCCATAAAATGCAGCGGCTGTAGCAGGCTATGAAGGCATTTTGTGAGACGCAAGGTGTTACCTGCTTTCTACAATAGAGGAATCTCATACCACCCTAGTCGATCCCTATATGATTTTGTATTTTTGCCGAACACTTAGAAAATTTACGTTTTGAGCACTAAGCAAATAGGTTCTACAGAAGATACAATCGTGGCACTTTCCACCCCTCCGGGAGTGGGTGCCATAGCGGTCATACGTCTATCCGGAAAAGATGCGATAGCTATTACCAATAAGGTTTTTAAAGGCAAAGACCTCACCAAACAAGATACACACACCATCCATTTTGGCACCATCCGCGACAATGATAAAGTGGTTGATGAAGTATTGGTTTCATTGTTTAAAGAGCCAAAATCATTTACCAAAGAAAACGTAGTAGAAATCTCCTGCCACGGCTCTCCATTTATTGTAAAGCAGTTAGTAAAAGTATTGCTAGCCAACAAAGCCCGATTAGCCCTCCCGGGTGAGTTCACCAAGCGGGCCTTCTTAAACGGCCAGTTTGATTTGGCGCAGGCTGAGGCCGTGGCTGACTTAATAAACGCAGACTCCGCTGCTGCACACGAAACGGCCTTGAAACAAATGCGCGGTGGATTTTCTGACCAAATCAAGCAACTGCGCGAAGAGTTGATACATTTTGCTTCTATGATTGAGCTCGAGCTCGACTTTGGTGAAGAAGATGTAGAATTTGCCGACCGTGATGACCTGAAAAAACTCATCAATGACCTACTGGATGTCATTATTAAGCTACTTTCTTCTTTTGACCTGGGCAACGTCATCAAAAATGGGGTACCCACAGTCATTGCCGGTAAACCAAATGCTGGTAAGTCTACCCTGCTTAATGCTTTGCTCAATGAAGAGAAGGCCATTGTCTCAGATATTGCAGGTACCACCCGAGACTTTATAGAAGATGAGATAAACATTGGGGGTGTCACTTTCAGGTTTATAGATACAGCAGGCTTACGCGAAACAGAAGATAAGATCGAAGCTATGGGTGTAGAACGTACCCAACAGCAAATGAAAAAAGCTTCCCTCATCATTTATATGATCGACCTGGCCAATGATAACGTGGTGGACTTCAACCGCGATATTAATAAGCTGGAGAATATGGGCATTCCTTTTATAGTGGTAGGTAATAAGGCAGATAGCGCGCAACCGGACTTAAAAGCAGCTGTTGAGAAAGTAGAAGGCTCAGTGGTGATATCCGCACTCAGCAAAGAAAACCTGGATGCTTTGAAGGATCGTATTTTGGAAGTGGTAAATCTAGACAACTTCAAAACAGGCGATACAATCGTAACCAACATCCGCCACTACGACAACCTCCTCAAAACCAGAAATGCACTGCAAGACGTACTCAATGGCCTCGATAATAACATCACGGGCGACTTCCTGGCTATGGACATCCGTCAGTCATTGCACTACTTAGGAGAGATTACCGGAGAGATAACCACGGATGATTTGCTGGCGAATATCTTTAGCAAGTTTTGTATCGGAAAATAAATTAAAGCTTTAACAACGTACAATTAGCAATGAACAATTAACAATTCTAGATGCGAGTTTTGAGCTTGGAGTTGCTAGCTACGAGTTTGTCAGTCTGGTCAGGCTGAGGCTCTCGAAGCCTTATTCAATTAACAATGAACAATGTGCAATTATGACCGTCACTCAGAGGGCATCGCCCGAAGAGTCTCTAATAGAGCTGTGAGTTGCTAGCTGCTAGCTATGAGTTTTGAGCTTTGAGCTTTGAGTTGCTAGCTTCGAGTTTGTCAGGCAAAGAATTCTCACAATTAACAACACTGTAAACACATAATATGGAAACATTTAAACTTCAAGAAGGCGAAGAATACATAGAACTCAATAACCTTCTCAAAATATTGGGTTGGGTAGCAACAGGTGGCGAAGCCAAGGCTGTAATTCAGCAACAGCAAGTCATTGTAAATAGTGAAGTGGAAACCCGAATAAGAAAGAAGCTAAGAACCGGTGATACCGTGAGTTTTTTAGAAATGAAAGCAGAGGTGAAGTGAGCTGTGAGATTCGAGCTATGAGCTGTGAGTTTGTTAGGCTTCTCTCAATTAGCAATGAATAATGTGCAATTATATGACCGTCACTCAGAGGGCGCAGCCCGAAGAGTCTCTTAATAGCCTTGAGTTTCTAGCTGTTAGCTTCTAGTTTGTCAAACTGAAGTTTCTTACAATTAACAATGAGCAATGAACAATGAACAATGTGCAATTATGACCGTCACTCAGAGACATAACTTTTTT
>NZ_SMMD01000916.1 GCF_009711475.1 Fulvivirga aurantia | reverse complement strand
GAAGCAGGAGGTTTCTTTTCATTCGGAAGCTGAAGAAGAAGTTCTGCTCCATATTCTACAGGAAAAGAATTACGATCAGGCGTTGCATTATGTATCTGACGAAAATGTGACCAAAGACTTATTGATACAGCACAAGGAACTAGTGAATCTTTGGATCAGCGAGTTTGGACTTAAAATGGAGAAGAATAGAAATGAACAAATGTTCTTTTCTAAACTCTTTTATAAAGTGCATAGAAAAGTCCTCAAGAATTATGTGCCTTTCAGTACGCTACATCAAACTTTAAGTGACGGACAATATGATTGCTTAAGTGGTACGACTTTTTACGCACTACTTTTAAATGGTCTTAATGTAGATTTTAAGGTTGTAGAAACTAACTACCATATTTATCTTAAGATCATTTTAGATAATGGCAGCACAATTCTTCTTGAATCTACTGACCCGATTAATGGATTTATTACTAGCGAAAGAGAAATAGCTGAAAGACTGGCAGACTACACAGATGGCAATAACACACAAAGGAAAGCTGATGAATATAGCTTTGCTGTGAGATTAAATAATACAGTTGACATGGCTGGTTTGGCTGGGTTACAATATTACAACCGTTCGGTTGACGCTTTTAATAACGGAGAGCTTAAGCGATCAGTTGATTTGTATGAGAAAGCCGGTATATTTTACGAATCAGAAAGACTTGATGAATTTGGCTTGGTATTGAGTCAGGCTCTTCTTGCCGATAATTCACTTACTCCACAAAATAAGAGACAATATCTTTCTAAGATACCAGTGATGAATGATAAAGGGGTGGTTTCTCTTTATTAGTTAGAAAGGATTCGAACTTCTACTCTGCGATTTTGAGTTCTCGATTCATCATCTGAGCCACGACTTAAAGGCTGCGTACCGCCAAATGCCTTCGTTCTAATTCTTCGTCTGTCGATACCCTGCTTAACAAGATAGTTTTTTACGGCATCTACCCGATCTTCAGACAGCTTCATATTCGCTCTTTCATTGCCACGAAAATCAGTATGGCCCTCAAGTTGTATTTGCATGGTAGGACTCGATTCTAGCATTTTTACCAATGCATTAAGCTCTTCATAAGACTCTTCAGATATTTTTGCTTTGCCCAATCCGAAAATCAATTTATCTAACCTAATGAGTCTGTTTATGCCATTGGGCTGTAATTCTATGACTACAGCTATTTCCTGATTTACAGCATCACTTGACTTCAATGTTTGACTGTAAGGGGCGTAGCCATCAGCCTCAACTACCAGGATGTAGTCATTACCATCTTCCATATTAAAAGTAAAAGTTGAGCCGGAAAAGACCCCTATTTTACTTCCGTAGGGCAAGCTTTCATATTTGATTCTGGCTCCATCTACAGGTTCCTCATTCGTCTTATCTATAATACGACCTGTTACGGCAATTAAAGTACTATCTGATAATTGGGCGACAGAAGCCTGAATAAAAGTGAGGCTACATATTGCTATGAGGAAAAGACATTTCATATAAAAAGTGTTATTCATTAAGAATCTTGAACTCTACTCTTCTGTTCTTTCTTCTGCCTTCTATAGTTGCATTGCTAGCAGCTGGCTTTGTTTCGCCAAAATATTTAACAGTAAGTCGTTCTGCTCCTACACCCTTTTCTCGCAAGTATCGTTCCACAGCTTCTGCTCTTCTTTTAGAGAGAGTCATATTATAAGCCGCAGGACCAGTGCTATCTGCATGTCCGGCAACTTCAATTTTCACTGAATTACGGTCCTGCATCATCTCAACTACTCGATTCAACTCAGGAAATGACTCTTTCTTAAGTACAGCCTTATCAAAATCAAAAAATACATTATTAAGTACGATCGTTGCCTCTTTTTCGATTGGTACGAGCATAAGGTTTTTATTTGCTATTTCAAGCGCATCACCTTCTTCAAACTCTCTTAAATCTATGTTTATATTTTCTGCAACAAACCCATCTGCCTCAGCTCTTATCCCATAAAGCTCTCCTGATGGTAATAATATTTGGTACTCCCCGGTGTTGGCATTAGACTCTGTGATACCTAACTCTTTACCATCTGATAGTCGCTCATAAATAATCTTTGCACCAATTGGTTCTTTAGTTTTTGAGTCTAAAAGCTTACCTGTAACAGTGATAACCGGTGCCGGACGCTTAAATACTGGTAGTCCTACTCTAAATATGTCTAAGTTATCTTCACTCACACCCTGAGAATAATAGGCATAATCGCTATTACCAGGAATGTTGAAAAACAGATCTTCATATTGCGAATTAATTGTTGGCCCTAGGTTTTCCGGCTCAGACCAATTCGTCCATGTATCGTCTAGTCTACGGGTTACAAAAATGTCGCTGCCTCCAAAGCCGCTATATCCGTTTGATGAGAAATATAAAGAAACATCGTCTGGTGCAAGGAATGGAGAGGCTTCTTCACCCGCAGTATTGATCGTTTCACTCATATTTAATGGCTCCGACCAGATGCTATCAGGCCCCATAAAACTTACATATAAGTCTCTGCCTCCGTAAGAATCTTCTCTCATTACCGAAAGGATCAAAACTTTTCTATTATTAGCCAAAAAGAAATTGGCCTTTTCTGAATAATTATAATCGTTTTCTATTTGTAAGGCTACAGGTCTTGACCAGTCTCCTGAAGCATTGCTACTTACAGAAACGCCTGCCGCCATACGATCTTTGCCTAGATATTGATTACCTAATACAAGCAAAACTGATTTACCATCTGGCGTAACTGAGCTAATAAAATTAGGGCCGGAATTATTGAGTTTTTCTCCCATATTCTGAGCAAGCTTCCAGTTTCCGGCTGAATCTAGTTCAGAATACCAGATATCTTCACTGTCGTTGGTACCTCCTACATTTCCAGGATGGTTTCTACGAGAGAAATACAACGTCTTTCCATCAGGAGAAAGCAATGGCTTATACTCATTATATTCACTGTTTACATTTTCGTCTAATCTTTCTTTGGCAATATCCGGGTTTACGAATTCAGGAATACTTATTTCTGCGATAATGGGAATATCTGAATCAGAAATTGCGACCGCATCTATGCTAAAATATTCGGGAACTGCAGCTCCGTCAAACTCAAGTTTAACAGCCGTAACTTTATAAGGAGTCTCTTCCATAAATACATTGAGCATTCGGCCTTTTAATGGAATTGAGCGTGGGCTAAATGTATTAACCAGGTATTCTTTGTCGGCTTCATCATAAACATATACCTTAAAAAGAGCACTGGGATTATAAGACTCGGCAATTGCTATTTGCCTTATTTGCATGGGATTGTCATACCCGATTTTTATAAATTCTTTTTTATTTGCCCGCTCGGGCGTCCATGCGGCAGGATTTTCACCACCAGCCGGTAGCACATCGGGTTTACCTAGAATTTGATTTGCTGAATATTGAATGGGCGTCAGTTCGGAAGAGAATTCTTTGACTTCTGAGCCCCATTGTACGATTTGTGCATTTACTGTAAACGATAAGGCCAAAAAAGCCAGGAGTACAACTCTTTTCATATAGACTTAGAACAATATTTACGCAATTAAGAGGTGGTAAACATAGTTAAATTTTCTTTTGAATCTAAATATGATCCACTAAAATACAGGCTATTAAGCTGATTAACTGGTTAGTTCATTGATCTACGTTGGTAAAGCAAATAACCAACATGCATGAGTAAGCCAAATTTGGTCTCGGGGTCGTCATAGTAATTGGCACTCAGACTGATCGGACCAATAGGACTATGTAAAACAACTGAAGCGGTACCCGCAAAGTAAATATCTTTGAAATTGCCGGAGGCGTAGGCTGGTGTCTGATCGCCATTTTGTTGGATGGCTTCAAATGGTTTGAAAGCATACGCTTCGGCTCGGAAGTCGAGGTTACTGGTAATTGCCAGCACATTTCTTAAGCCTAGCGTTACGTAATTATGCGCCCGGAAATTTTGTAAAAAAAGTGTCTGACTATCAACCATTCCATTAAAACCTGGCGTGTTTACCAGCGTGCTCATATAGTTTGAGAATAATGGTTGGTTAGAAATATTTGCCTGAAAATAATAGCCGCTGCTGTATCTTCCTTTCTTAAAATATTGTTGAATAGTAGCTCTGGCTCTCAACCACTGGTGATCATTGATCGTTTTCATTTCTGCCAATGAAGTGGAGCCCGGTTGATAGTGCTCTTCTAATTGAAAATAGTCCAGGTTTAAAGTGAAGGCGCTACCGTTACTTGCATATTGTTTTCGGTTCAGGCTATTTCTGGCAATTTCCAAACCGGCCTTATAACCATTTAGGTCTAGCACATCTAACGTATCCCGGGAATTGAAATCGTCTTGCAGGTTAGAAAATCTGTCTGTATTGTTGATACGAGCTCCGCTTACCACTGCCTTAAACTTTGACCCAACAGGAAAGCCCAGGTTCAATCCATATTTTCGGTCGGTACGTATTAGGACTGTGGGTTCTTTAGTTTGAGTCAATATATCTTCATCATTGATGTAGTCCCAATTATTATAGGTCAAATCAGTCTCAACATAAAACTGCCCCAGGGCTGGAAGATTTATTCTTGATTTTAGCTGAGCCGATTTGTAAAAGCTACCGGTATAAAACTCAATACTTGTTTTCAGTAAATAGTTGTTGAAGTAGTAATAGTCAGCTCCCAGAAAAATTTGACTAATGTTTCTGGTGGCTATAACCCCACCTACCTCTACATTTAAGTTACTTTCCGGCCTACCGTAGATCTCAAGGTTGTAGGCGTCTGTTTCAGGATGATAGCTAATGTCCGGGTAGATAGTACGGAAGTACTCTTCAGACACCAACCTGAAATAGCCGCGTTTTATATCACTAAAGTATAGCGGTTCACCTTCCTTGTATCTAAAGATATGTTTAATGAATTTTCTTTGTTTGGAGTTAAAGCCCTGGAATTTGATATCACTAAAGATTAACGGCTTATTTCTGTTTCCAAATGCATTGCGTCTTTCGGTAAGATCATCACACGCCATTGTTCGCTGCACTTTACTGCTTATTTCGCTCATCTTACGGTTAGTAGCCACATATCCACTATCGATCAAAGCAGCGGACCTTACGAAATCAAAAGAAGTGAATCCTTCAAGATTAGGCTCAATATAGACCCCAGATTCCGGTATAGATTCGGGATCAGACTTATCGAGTAGCATAAATAGCAGCGACTGGTTTAGAAGTGATTCATCTTCTTGAGTGGGATAATCATTAAAAATTTTTGAAGAGACATTAACACCAATGATTACATCTGGGTCAAACTCTTTCTGAGCCACATCTACAGGGAAGTTGTTGTAAATACCACCGTCAAACAGGTATTTTCCATTAAACCGGATGGGTTTATAAAAGAAAGGAACTGATAAAGTAGCCCTTACAGCGCTCCCTAAGGAGCCACTGTCGATAGAAACTTCACTTTGTGTAAAAACATCTGCGGCCATTATTCTTGTGGGCACAAGCAGACTATCAAAATTGTAGTTGGCATTAGCTGCAGGTTGAGCAAAACGCTCAAGGAGGGCAAAGTTTAGTGACAGATCACTGGCAAGACTTGATGAAATACTTGCGTTAAAGGAGGAATCGAGTGAAAGCTTTAAAGACAGAAAAGAAGCATTCTCATCATCTTTGCTATAATAATAATTAAAGCCCTGTTCCAGCTCACCGTTTACCCAACGTTGAAAATCGTCTGACAGCATCATCAGTTCTATCTCAGTTGGTGTGTAGCCAGCTGCATAGCAACCTGCAACTATTCCTCCCATAGATGTGCCAACGATGTAGTCTATCGGAATTTCATTTTCCTCCAGCGCCTTTAAAACCCCCACATGTGCCAGACCTTTTGCTCCACCGCCACTTAGTACCACAGCTACTTTTTTCTGAGCGTGGCTTACACTGGTAATAAGGAGTATAATTAAGGTCACTATCAGCGACTTTGATCTGAGCATTGAGGTTGTTTTATTTTTTAAAGCTAAACAAAAAAAGCAAGACAAAAATTGTCTTGCTTACCTTGTGAGGTTAATTTTTTATTAATTAGACCTTGCCAATATCGGAGCAGATTCGACAGGAAAAGAAATCTGATCCAGTCGCTCATTCCAAAGTAGTATTTCGTTGGCAAATGCCTCTTTATTTTCTTCAGCCACTGGCTCAGAAGGCGGTAAGTCAACTTTTAGTGCATCTATTTGCACCCCATTTTTCCAAAAGCGGTAGCAAAGGTGATTACCGGTCGCTAGCCCTGTGCTTCCTACATAACCGATAGTTTGCTCTTGTTTTACGCGCTGCCCTGGCTTAAGGCCTGATGCTATTTTTGACATATGTAAATATTGCGTAGTGTAGGTAGCATTATGTCTGATTTTTACATAATTACCATTGTACTTGCTATAACGTGCTTCAAGTACTATACCGTCACCAACTGAACGAATAGGTGTACCTCTTGGTGCTGCAAAGTCAGTGCCTCTGTGTGCTTTATATCTTTTTTGTACAGGGTGATACCTTCTGCCTGAGTATCTGCTGCTGATGCGAGTGAACTCAAGTGGATATTTTAACAAAGCCTTTCTAAGGCTATTACCCTTCTCATCAAAATAATCTATATCACTTCCCTGATCAAAATGATAGGCATAGTATCCATTTCCGAAATGCTCAAAATATATAGCCTTTATCTTTCCCGAACGAATTGGGTGACCGTCAATTAATTCATCCTCATAGACCAATTTAAATCTATCTCCTCTCTGAAGTCTAAAAAAGTCAATTTGCCAAGCAAAAATATCTGCAAAATCATTAGTAAGGTAAGACAAACCTAATTGGTCCATCGTAAGTGACAAACTCGCTTCGATTGTGCCTGAAATACTTTTCTCAACAACTTCAACTTCCTTAAGACCTTTTTCTACTGTTATTGAATCTAGCAGGTTAAAAACCACATATTCGACAGGATTGTGCTCGTAGATCATGGCACGAGCTGTTTTTAAAGAATCAGGTGTGCAAATAAGTGTGTATTTTTTATTTGCGGCTAGTTTTCTAACATCAAACACTTCTTTCGAGGCTTTGGCGAGCTTATAAATTGACTCGCTGGGAATATTGTAGTTAGATAGAATCTCAGATATATTTTGATTACGCTTAATCTTATCTTCGATTACAACCATAGAGTCAACTACCACTCCATATAGCTTTTTAGGCTCTGGCGGTTTTATAACTTCTACAGAATCTTGAGCAATAGTTGCAAGAGATTCATCACTTGATAAACTGGTACTCTCAAAATTGGGTACGAGATGATACAAACAAACTGAAATAACGGCCAGTGAAATAAGGCCTAGTACTCCGCGCTTTAACATGTTGGTTTCTAATTAAAAAATGTTTGCCCCTATAGAGATTTGGGTGCAAATAACAGTTAAAAAAACTAATTATAATAAAATCCACCACAAAATCCCAAAAAAGCCTGACAAATTAATGTCGTACTTTAAATACACCTTCTAAGGTATTGGTAACTAGGTGATTCTAATTATTTTCTGACTTTTCAAATTCGGCTATGCCCTGATCTAAAAATTTGATGAAATTGCTTACATCTTTGTCGTAGGCCACAGGCGGTACGAGCACCTGTTCGTCATTGCCTACTAATACGTAAAATGGCTGCGCATTATTATTGAGATTTGTGATTTGTAAATCTGCATTTTGCTTGCCAATCGTCTTCTTTATTTTATTGTCGTAAGTTGATGTATACCACTCCGATTCTGGTAGCTCCGTTTTATCATCTACATACAAAGCCACCACTACATAATCTTCTTTTAACCTTCTCAAAACCTCAGGATCTGACCAAACGACAGCTTCCATCTCCCTGCAATTGGTACAGCCGTGGCCGGTAAAATCTATAAATAGTGGTTTATCTTGCGCCTTTGCACATTTAATAGCCTGCTCATAATCAAAATAACCATTGATACCATGTGGCAGGTGTAAGAAATCATCATACTTAGGCTCCTCGCAAATCGAGTAGTCTGCTTCATCAGCAGGGCGGCTCATGCTTATCAGGTCAAAATCGTGTGTGTGCATTGGAGGCAAATAACCCGCAAGTGCCTTAAGTGGGGCTCCCCAAAGCCCAGGGATCAGGTAGATCACAAAGCTAAAAGTTGCTATGGCTAACATTAATCTCGAGACACTAATCGTCTCAACTTTACTATCGTGGGGTAATCTTAACTTACCTAACAGGTAGAAACCCATCAAAGTGAAAATTACTATCCAGATGGCGATATTAACATCTCTATCGAGAATGCCCCAATGAAAAGCCTGATCGGCTATGCTGAGAAATTTAAATGCCAGGGCCAGCTCAATAAACCCAAGTACAACTTTTACAGAATTTAACCAGCCTCCAGACTTAGGCAGATTGCTCAACCAACCCGGAAATATGGCAAACAGCGTGAATGGGATAGCAAAAGCTAAAGAGAATGCAAACATCCCTAAGATTGGCTTTATAAACTCACCACCTGCTGATGCTACCAAAATACTACCTACTATTGGGCCTGTACATGAAAACGAAACCAGCACTAGAGTGAAGGCCATGAAGAAAACACCTAGTAAGCCTTTCCTATCAGCTTTTTGGTCCATTTTATTTACAAATGAACTGGGCAGGGTAATATCGAAAAGACCAAAAAAGGAAAGCGCAAAAACTACAAAAACTGCGAAAAAGATAATGTTTGGCAACCACTCAGTAGATAAATGGTTGGCTGTTTGAGGGCCCATAAGAGGTGCCAGCGCTGAGCCAATAATGGTATATATTAATATAATCGAAAAGCCATAGGCTATTGCTTTGAAGGTGCCTCCACTTTTTCCTGTAAAATAGGTCACAGTCATCGGTATCATCGGGAAGACACAAGGCGTAAGCAGCGCAGCCAGGCCAGCCATAAAGGCAAATATCATAAACCAAATCAGTGATTTGTCTTTTTCGCTTTCGAGCTGCAGAGATTCATCTAGAATAGGTCCTGTTAGTTTCTCATCTTTCTCTTCAGCAGCTTTATTTTCTACCGCATTAGTTTCGACAGCCGGCACTGCTTCATCTGATGGTTCTTCTGCTGTTTCTTCGGGAGCACTATTAGTATTTTGATCAGCTACGGGTTTTTCTGATTTTACCTCTTTAGGTTTCTCTGGCTCAGTTTCTTTAGGCTTTTCTGCTGCCCCTGTTGTTTGTTGATCAGGACCTGAAACAGCTATATTATTTATTTCAAAATCATATTCAAACGGAATACATTGACCAGTGACCTCTGAGCATACCTGAAAATTATAACTGCCCGCCACAACCACATCATTGGTGAGAATTTTTATTCGTTGTTTAAATTTTCCCTTCTTTTTAAATATTCGGACATCACACTCAAAAATTTCATCAAACTTATCGATTGGCTCTATGGCCTTTACTTCTCCCACCAGTGAGTAGCCAGGATGCTCTGTAAAGCTAAAAGTTGTGACTATGGGGCCACAATCAGGATCGAAATCTGATGAATACAAATACCATTCTTCATCGATATCTGCTTCAAATACAATGTCTATTTCCTCTCCAATTTTTACATCGGTTTTTTCAGGGTACTCTTTCCATTCAGAAGGCTCAAGAATTTGAGCGGTAGCCACTTGAGAAATGATAAAAAGAGGTAGAAGGACTTTGAGCAATAGCTTCATAAATGCTTTAAAAATTAATCAACGCGCACAAAAATAAATTAAAATGCCGCAACACCCACAATGGGCTACTGCTTTTACGCTTGTCAAACGGTCTTGTTGCAAAACAGCCACTTATAAATACAGTCTCTTTGACAAAAGATTGAAGAAAATGGTTCGATTTAGCCAAGCATAAATCAAAACAGGATAATATCTTAGTACTAGGCTCAATTTAGACCCTTTAAATTATATTTTTGTTCCATATTTAATTTTTTAGGGTTAAATTGAATGCTGTTTATCAGTTTTACTAACAATAATTTAATTATGAGGCTAATATTTAACCCTACACTGCTTGCTTCTTTGTCATCGCCAGAAACTATCGCCATTCAATCTCAAAATTTACTAACCGTCAATAATGTCTGGATGATGCTATGCATCGCCTTAGTATTTATCATGCATTTAGGTTTTGCCGGGGTAGAAGCCGGGTTTACACAAACGAAAAACACCGTGAACATCCTATTTAAAAATACATTGACCCCTGCTATCGGACTTATTTCGTATTTCTTCATTGGATTTAGTCTCATGTTTCCTGGCTTCACATCTGAGGCATCAGGGTGGTTTGGTTTTGCCGGTTTTGGGTTAAAAGACATCTTGGGCGCTGATTATAACCCGGGGTTTACCTACTGGACAGCCTTTCTCTTTCAAGGCATGTTTGCTGCCACCGCTGCCACTATAGTCTCTGGTGCTGTGGCGGAGCGTATTAAAATTTCCTCATATTTTATTTTCACCATAGTGTTTGTGGGAATTGTCTATCCACTAATTGGTAGTTGGCAGTGGGGCGAAGGAGCGCTTTACAAAATGGGGTTTTATGATTTTGCCGGTTCTACCATTGTACACTCCGTTGGAGGTTGGGGTGCATTGGCAGGAGCATGATCACTCGGCCCTCGTCTGGGAAAATATGTAAAAGGCAAAGTAATTGATAAACCAGGATCAAGTGTACCACTAGCCACGGTTGGTGTTTTTCTTCTTTGGTTTGGTTGGATAGGCTTTAATGGAGGATCTGTACTCTCTGCCGACCCTTCTAAAACTTCTTTGGTATTGGTTAACACCAGCCTTTCTGCCTCTTCAGGAGCCATCGGGGGTTTTTTAGCTGGTTTTATAATGTTTAAGCGTCTCGATTTTGGTATGGTTTTAAATGGCATTCTCGCTGGCCTTGTAGGCATTACAGCTGGAGCTGATCTCATGGCTCCCTCCGAAGCGCTGCTCATCGGGGCTTTCTGTGGTGCTGCAGTAGTGATCTCTGCCGTTACACTCGATAAGCTAAAACTTGATGACTGTGTAGGCGCCATCTCAGTACATCTGGTTTGTGGTATTTTAGGCACTTTAGCAGTAGGTGTATTTGGTAGTATGGCCGGTTGGTCTCAGCTTGGGTCACAAGTTATTGGTATTCTCATCTGTGGCGCTGCGGCATTTCCTGCAGCACTCATCCTTTTTTACCTTCTTAAAAAAACTATCGGAATACGTGTTTCTCCTAAGCACGAAGTGGAAGGGCTCGACAGCCACGAACATGGGATTCGAGGCTATTCAATCGTTTACGATGATTAAATATCGTGCTTTAATTGCTTTTAAGGCCTTTTTTGACTATAATCTTAGCTTAAATTAAGACCGAAGACTCCAAAAATTCTTTGGTGAGATTGCCCTCATATACCCACTAAAAAAAATGTAAATGCGCATGAAAAAACCAACGCCAACCGGCCTCTACCGACCAGAATTTGAACACGATGCATGCGGAATAGGAAGCATCACTCATATAGACGGTAAAAAAGACCATAAGCTCATACAGCAAGCCATTGATATGCTTGAGCGTATGGAACATCGAGGCGGCACTGGAAGTGACCCTGAATCTGGTGATGGTGCTGGTATATTAATTCAACTTCCACATAATTTTTTAAAGAAACAGTGCCAACCTTTAGGTATAGCATTGCCTGAAGAAGGTAGCTATGGCACGGGCCTTTTATTTTGGCCCACCATTGCAAAAGTGAGAGACCATTGCCGAGAGGTTTTTGAAGAACATGCTGCTAAATTGGGCCTAAAAATCTTAGGATATCGTGTAGTGCCTGTTGATAAAAATGTACCCGGCTCAGAAGCTAAAAAAGCAGAACCTTACATAGATCAGGTGTTTATCACCCATAAAAACGGACTAAAAAATGAGGATCTTGAGCGTAGACTTTTTGTTCTACGCAATTACACCTCCCATTATATGGGACACCACGTACCGGGCAATAATGGTGACTTTTATGTGCCAAGTCTTTCGACCCGAGTACTCATTTACAAGGGGCAATTACGCACCGACCAACTTAGACCATATTTTAAAGACTTTGCAGACGAAAGCATGGTTTCTGCTCTGGCCATTGTCCATTCCCGATTTTCTACCAATACCTTTCCTAACTGGAAGCTGGCGCAACCTTTTAGATATATAGCCCACAATGGTGAAATCAATACCATCAGGGGTAATGTAAACAAAATGCAGTCGAAAGAAGCCATGATGAAGTCGGACGTTTTTACCGATGAAGAATTAGAAATGCTGCTGCCTGTTACAAATCCTGAGCACTCCGATTCAGCCAACCTCGATGCGCTTGTAGAGATGCTCGTTTTGAGCGGAAGATCACTACCACATGTGATGATGATGCTTGTGCCTGAAGCCTGGGAAGACAATAAACTTATGGAAACCCAGCGAAAGGCATTTTATAAATACCATGCCTCTCTCATGGAACCCTGGGATGGCCCTGCAGCCCTTGTTTTTACAGATGGCAATATCGTAGGTGCTACTCTTGACCGTAATGGTTTAAGGCCTGCACGATATACTATAACCAGTGATAATCAGCTAATCATCGCCTCTGAAGCAGGGGCTCTACCTGTAGAAGATAGCAATGTGCTAAGTAAAGGCCGATTGCAACCGGGAAAAATGCTTGTGGCTGATTTATCGGCCAGAAAAGTTTTTTATGATGAAGAGCTGAAACATGAGATATGTCATAGAAAACCGTACATAGATTGGATTAAAGAACAACGCATAAAGCTGCGTCTTGTCCCTAAAGTGACCAATCATTACGAGCCTTTCCACGTTGAAAAACTTAAGACGTTACAACAGCTTTTTGGCTATACTTCAGAAGAGCTTAAAGTGATATTGGGACCCATGGCCGTTACGGCTAAAGAGCCAATTGGTTCCATGGGTGCTGACACTCCCATTGCCGCTCTATCAGATTTTAGCCAGCACATTTCTAATTATTTCAAACAGCTTTTTGCACAGGTAAGCAACCCACCAATAGACCCAATCCGTGAGCGCCTGGTCATGTCTCTTTTTACCCGTTTGGGGGAAAGCCTTAATATACTAGACGAAACCCCTGAGCATACCAAACAAATACACCTTTCTCATCCTGTTTTATTAAACAGCGACCTGCAAAAACTCAAAGCCATGAGCTCAAATGGTTTTGAATACGCAAACATCGACATTCTTTTTGATGCTGACGGCAAACCCGGAGCATTAGAAAATGCACTTGATGCTGTATGTCGGGCGGCAGAATTGGCTATCAGGGCGGGTCGTAAAATCATTATTTTGTCTGATAGAAATGCAAATAAATCTGCAGCACCTATACCTTCTCTACTGGCCATAGGAGCGGTGCACCATTACCTGGTCAGACAAAAAATACGTACGAAAGCAGGCCTCGTGGTGGAAGCAGGAGATATAAGAGAGACTCATCACTTTGCTACAGTAATTGGCTATGGTGCCAGTGGTATCAACCCTTATTTAGCCCTTGAAACCATTGCCAACCTAAACGCTCAAGGTCTGATTGAAGAGGACGTTACAATTAATAAAGCATTGAAAAACTATCAAACTGCTATTGGTTACGGCCTGCTTAAGGTACTGAGTAAAATGGGCATCAGCACTCTGCAATCGTATCAATCAGCACAAATTTTTGAAATATTAGGGCTAAGCTCCAAAGTGGTTGAAAAATGCTTCAAGGGCACGACCTCGCGAATTGAAGGGCTCGGATTTGATGACCTGGCCAAAGAAGTTTTGATTAGGCACCAGTTGAGTTATAACGTGAGTAAGCAGCGCTTAGAAGTAGGTGGTAAATACCAATGGAAAAGAAGGGGTGAGCGACATACATTTAACCCTGAAACGATTCATCTTTTGCAACATGCCACACGCACTAACGATCAGTCATTATACAATCAATATGCAGAAAAGATCAATAATCAGGTAAAACGATCATTGACTTTGCGTGGTTTATTTGAGTTTAAAGATCGTGTGTCTATACCGATAGAAGAGGTCGAACCAAAAGAGGCCATTTTTAAACGATTTGCCACTGGTGCCATGTCCTTTGGCTCACTTTCTCATGAGGCACATGCTACATTGGCTATCGCCATGAACCGCATTGGGGCGAAAAGTAACAGTGGAGAAGGGGGAGAAGACGAAGTGCGATTTGAGCGAAAAGCAAATGGTGATTGGGAGCGATCGGCTATCAAACAGGTTGCGTCAGGTCGATTTGGTGTTACAAGTCACTATCTCACCAATGCCGATGAGTTACAAATTAAAATGGCTCAGGGAGCTAAACCCGGGGAGGGCGGTCAGCTTCCCGGCCATAAAGTAGACGACTGGATCGGCCGGGTGCGTCACTCTACACCAGGAGTTGGACTTATATCACCGCCACCTCACCACGATATTTATTCTATAGAAGACCTGGCTCAGCTTATTTATGACTTAAAAAATGCCAACAGATCAGCTAGAATCAATGTGAAGCTTGTGTCTGAGGCAGGTGTAGGCACCGTAGCTGCAGGTGTTTCAAAAGCCAATGCTGATGTGGTACTCATTTCAGGTGCCGATGGAGGTACCGGTGCCTCTCCTTTGAGCTCAATTCAACATGCAGGATTGCCCTGGGAGTTGGGTCTGGCAGAAACTCACCAAACTTTACTTAAAAACAACCTAAGGAACAGAATTACAGTACAAACTGACGGGCAAATAAGAACTGGACGTGACCTTGCTATTGCTACTTTGCTTGGCGCGGAAGAGTGGGGTATTTCGACAGCTGCTTTAGTGGTAGAAGGCTGCATTATGATGCGTAAGTGTCATTTGAACACCTGCCCGGTAGGGATAGCCACACAAAACCCTGAGCTAAGAAAGCTTTTTACCGGAGACGCGGATCATGTGGTCAATTTCTTCAATTTTCTAGCTGAAGATTTACGACAGATTATGGCTTCACTGGGTTTTAGAACTGTCGATGAAATGGTAGGTCATAGTGAAATACTGAAAGTAAGAAGCAATATCTCACATTGGAAACTAAAGCACCTGGACTTGACTCCTATTTTACATAAAGAATCAGTAGGGTCAAATATTGGTCAGTACAAGCAAATTGAGCAAGACCATAATATCGATGAGGTGCTCGATTGGCAACTATTAGAAAAAGCCAAAACCTCCATTCTATCAAAAAATAAAGTAACGGCTACATTTCCGATCGAAAATGTAAATAGAGCAGTAGGTGGCATCTTAAGCAATGAAGTTTCTAAAAAATATGGAGGAGAAGGGCTTCCTGACAACACGATCGATTATCAATTTGAAGGATCAGCAGGGCAAAGTTTTGGTGCGTTTTTAGCCAAAGGAATCACTTTTAAACTATCTGGCGAGGCCAACGATTACTTTGGCAAAGGACTATCAGGTGGAAAACTCATTGTGCACCCACCTGAGCAGGCAACATTTGAAGCTGAGCGTAATATCATCATCGGCAATGTGGCTTTTTATGGCGCCACAAGTGGCAAAGCATTTATCAGAGGTATGGCGGGTGAGCGATTTGCAGTAAGAAACTCAGGTGTTGAGGCTGTGGTTGAGGGGCTCGGAGACCATGCTTGTGAATATATGACTGGTGGCCGGGTAATCGTGCTTGGTGAAACCGGTAAAAACTTCGCGGCTGGCATGAGTGGCGGTATTGCTTATGTCTACAACCCATTAAGTCAGTTTGAGTTTTTCTGCAACCAGGAGATGGTGGCGCTCGACCCACTGGAAGACGAAGACCTCAAATATGTTGCTGATATGATAGACCAACATATCGAAAACACCGGAAGTAAACTTGCCAAAAGACTCAAAGATGATTGGGACGAGCACAGCCAAAAATTTATAAAGGTGATCCCTCATGACTATAAAAAAGTGCTGATGAAAAAAGAATTGTCTAACAAAGAAATAGCATAACGATGGGTAATAAAGAAGGATTTTTAAAGTATGACAGAGAGCTGCCTCAAGCCAGAGACCCTAAAGTTCGCATCAACGATTTCAATGAGATATATGAAGAGTTCCCTGAGCAACGTACTCAAGAGCAAGCTGCTCGCTGTATGGATTGTGGAGTTCCTTTTTGCCATCAGGGCTGCCCGCTAGGTAACATTATTCCAGAATTTAACGATGCCGTTTACAGGGAGCAATGGGAGGAAGCGATCGAGATATTAACGGAGACCAATAATTTTCCGGAGTTTACAGGGAGAATTTGCCCTGCTCCTTGTGAGGCAAGCTGTGTGTTAGGCATTAATAAACCACCCGTGGCTATTGAGCATATCGAGAAAACAATTGCCGAAAAGGCCTATGAGCTAGGATACATCAAACCTAACATTCCGGAGATACGCACCGATAAGAAAGTAGCAATTATAGGGTCTGGCCCGGCTGGACTTTCCGCAGCAGCTCAGTTGAATCAGGCCGGGCATCGAATAACAGTATATGAACGCGAAGATCAGATTGGAGGATTGCTGCGTTACGGTATCCCGGATTTTAAACTCGAAAAATGGGTAATAGACAGGAGACTTGAAATTTTAAAAAAAGAAGGCATTGAGTTTGTCACTCAGGCTGAGGTGGGTAAAAATGTATCTACCGATGAGCTCGAAAAGCAATATGATGCCATCGTTCTGTGCGTTGGCTCTACAGTACCTCGCGACCTTCCTATTAAGGGACGAGATCTGGACGGCATCTATTTCGCCATGGATTTTCTTACAGATCAGAATAGAAACGTTTATAAAAAGACGCCTGAAAATGTATCAATCACAGCCAAAGACAAGCATGTTGTGGTTATCGGTGGGGGTGATACCGGCTCTGACTGCATCGGCACTTCACACCGACAGGGAGCCAAATCAGTTTTGCAAATAGAGCTTTTAGAAAAGCCTCTTGACCATAGGACAGACAAAGACCCGTGGCCCAATTGGCCCATGGTATTGCGCACCTCCTCATCACACGAAGAGGGCGGTGAGAGAGCCTGGTCTATGTTGACAAAGGCATTTATCGGTGATGATCAGGGTAGAGTTAAAGCCATAAAAGTAGTTGACATTGCGTGGACTGAGGAGAAAAATAAGTTTGAAGAAGTTGAAGGTACTGAGCGTGAGATTCCTTGTGATTTAGCGCTACTGGCTGTTGGTTTTGTTACTCCGGAAAATAATGTGTTAAAAAAACTGGGCATTGATACTAACAAAAAAGGGCTGATTGAATCTAAGAAGTATCAAACCAACAAACCTCATATTTTCTCTGCTGGTGATGCACGCAGAGGCCAGTCTTTGGTAGTATGGGCACAATCTGAGGGGAGAGAGGCAGCCGTACAAGTAGATAAGTATTTGATGGGCTCTACCTCATTACCTTCAAAACAAGGGTCTTTTTTAGCTGTAAAAAAATAAAAAGAGACTGTCTCAAAAGTTGTAACCCAACTCATACAGGTCATTCTGACGAAGGAAGAATCTT
>NZ_SMMD01000515.1 GCF_009711475.1 Fulvivirga aurantia | reverse complement strand
AAATATTTACACCAGTAATCTGACCTCACTCCTGGCGTTTTACGCTTACATCATGATTGGTTTAGATTATGATTCATTTTCAGAGTTAGGCGGTAGTCCTTATTACCAAACAGCATTGAATATTGCTACCAACGCACAATCATCTAACAGACCAGGTTGGAATACTTTGGGTAGTACCCGAAACCGATATTGGTTGATAGAAAACTTAACAAATTCTCAAATGCAGGCCATAAGAAACGGTATTTATGAGTACCACAGATTAGGTCTTGATACTTTTGAGAAATCGCCAGACCAAAGCCGAACAACTATACTTGAGGCACTTAAAAAATTAAGGACAGTAAGAAAAACCTACCCTAACTCCATTTTAGTAATTGCCTTTTTAGATGCTAAGTCAGATGAACTGATAAACATTTTTTCTGAAGGCAATATTCAGGTCAGGCGTCAGGCATTTGAGATTTTGTCTGAAATCGACCCTTCTAAAAGAAGCGATTACGAACGAATTATAAAGGGTAATTAACGGTGGCTAAACGCCAAAAACGATTCGATACGATAGCCTCTATCAGAGACAATTACGCTGAAATTTCAGGTAAAAAAGTTAATATTGTACTGAAAAATCGGAGCACACTGTTTGCCACTTTAACCGAACTCAACGAGGATAGTATTGTTGTCATTAACGTAAGAGCCGGCAAAACCAAAATAGCTCTGCAAGATATTTCAGAAATCATTTTAGACTTCAACGGATAGATGCTAACTCACCTTCTGATTAAGAATTATGCACTTATTGAACATTTGGAGCTGTCACCTTCTCGTTATCTCAATATAATTACCGGAGAAACAGGAGCTGGGAAATCTATTATTCTTGGTGCTGTAGGTTTGCTATTGGGCAATCGGGCAGATACGAAAACTCTATACAACGAAGACAGCAAGTGCGTGATTGAAGGTCATTTTGACTTATCTGCTTACAAACTCAAAAAAGTATTTGAAGAGGCCGACCTTGATTATGAGCAAACCTCTATTTTTAGAAGAGAAATAAGCCCTTCGGGTAAATCGAGAGCGTTTATCAACGACACGCCTGTAACACTCGATGTAATTAAGAAAATTGGTGTACACCTGATGGATGTGCACTCACAGCATGAAACCCTCAATCTGGGAAAATCTAACTTTCAGTTGGCGTTTATTGATGCATTCGCAAATACAACTACCGATAGAAAGTCTTATGCTCAGGCTTTTAAAAAATATAAAGATGCCGAAAGTCGCTTACAGACTTTAAAATCTGAAGCCTCTCAAATAAGACAGGAGGCAGATTATAATAACTTTCTGCTAGAAGAGCTCACAAAAGTCGAGTTGCAAGCCGATGAGCAGGAAACGCTTGAAGAAAATGTAAAACTCTCTGAGCATGCTGAAGAAATAAAATCCAAGTTAAATGAAATACTTGAGGTAACTTCTAACAGTGAATTTGCGGCCAATGTCGCGCTTGAGCAAGCCAAGAACATCTTTTCTCAACTCAGCAAATACGCTGAAAAATATGGCACTTTGTCTGAGCGAATGCAAAGCTTATTCATTGAGCTCAATGACATAATATCTGAAACTGAGAAGCTTGAAGAGGAGATTGAATTTGATCCGGAAGAAACTCTAAGACTGCAAGACAGACTAAGCCTTATATATTCGCTTCAGCAAAAACATGGCGTAAGTGATATTGAATCGCTTATAGAGATAAGAGATACACTGGCTGCTAAAGCTGAGAAATTTGTTAACATCGATGACGAAATCGAGCAAACAGAACAGGAGGTAACAACTCTCAAAAAAGAGGCTGAAGCGCTAGCACAAACGTTGAGTAAGAAAAGGAAAAAAGCTTTTCCTGCTATAGAAAAAGAATTGACTACCTTACTTACCAAGGTTGGCATTCCTGATGCAACGCTAGTTATTGAGCATACACTATCTCAAATGACCAGCCATGGTGTTGACGATGTAAACATGCTATTCAGTGCCAATAAAGGCATCAAACCTCAACCTTTGAGCAAAGTTGCTTCTGGCGGTGAATATTCGAGACTATTGTTTTGTGTGAAGTTTTTACTGGCCGATAAAATCTCATTACCTACCATTATCTTCGATGAAATTGATACCGGAGTATCAGGAGAAATTGCTTTGAAACTAGGTGATATGATGAAAAAGATGGCTCAGAATCATCAGGTTATATCTATTAGTCATTTGCCTCAGGTCGCAGCCAAGGGCACTAGCCACTATTTCGTTTACAAAGACAACTCAAGAGACAAGTCTGTGAGCAAAATAAGAAAACTCTCTGAAGACGATCGCATTACAGAAATAGCTAAAATGATAGGTGGAGAGAAACCATCTGACGTAGCTTTTCAAAGTGCTAAGGAATTAATGGCGTCTTAAGATAGTAGCTGTTTCAATTCCCAAAAACAGCTACTAATCATTTTTCTAATTACCTGGAAGTTCTAAATCTGCCTCTATCGACATAGTAGTACTGCCAGCTTCCTCCTGAACCTGAGTTCCAGCTGGTAAGCCAAAAGTATCGGTTGCCACTATTATTACCCCTGATTTTATAAACTTTAACCGCTTGTCGGCTTCTATACCAGTCTAGCTTACTTCCAGGGACGCACAATTCTGGTCCTGATCCGTTCTGCTTAAGAAAGAAAGCATAACCCGATCCGTATACCCGGGCCTTGCCATTACTTTCAATACAGACAGCGGTAGCTTCATCGACACCTATTCCCTTGGCTGTCATACCCCAGTCTTTATTCATTCTTGCCATGAAAGTAACATGTCGGCCTCTCCTGTCAGGATCATCATAATGCGTGTCTGTGACTGTATTTTCCAAGTATGGGTTATCAATAAAATTGCTCCTTTGTAACGACATATATTGGTTATATGGATCATCAAGCGCTTCGTCTGAATAGACCGTACCATTGGCTGCATCAAAATACACTTCTCCCATTATGGCATTACCGGCACTTGTACCACCTATAGGTGCACCTTTCGTATTTCGCAAATAATTGATGGCACTTTCAACTTTGGTATCCTTCCAATAACTCACATAATCGTACTGATCACCACCTGCAATAAATAAGGCTTCTGCATTTCTTATGGTGGCCTCAACATCACTATCATTGGCCTTAGATCTGGAATTGATTAGAAGGGTTTCTACAGAATTGACATTGCCCAAATTGTATATATAGCTATTGTAGGCATCTGTACCTGTAGCTCTGATTACTACAAAGTCACCTCCACCAGATTTATTTATCATCCATTCAATGGCCTCATCAACATCAGGCCCTCCTCCCATAAGCACCGTACCTCCCGTGGTACTGGCAGATACATCATTTTGATCTCCAATAATACCAATTGAGGCCGATGAGATTCTGGTTGATGATGCGTTTTTAGATTCTTTTTGGATAGATTCTATCGAATCGTTTTGAGGTGTAATATTTACATCTTCGGTACACGCGATGACTGATAGGCA